>JBGPGZ010000247.1:0-6350 GCA_041484175.1 Cyclobacteriaceae bacterium
CCCCAGGGATTTGCTCCAGGGGCCTTGACGTGCAGTCTGGACGATACGTAGGGAGTAGGTGTGCCGATGCCAACATTTCCCCCAGTTGCCACAATTCTCATCTGCTCCACCGTGTTGTTCAGGAAGCGAATGTCATTTCCATTGAAATGCTGGATATCAAAAGTAGAGTTGGCGTTCGCAAGAATTCCCTGACCGATGGTGGCAAACTTTACCCCGTCGGCCCGGTAAAATTCTAAATCAGAATGGGTAGTCCCGGAAGGGCCATCGACTCTAAAATTGCCGTTGATGTGCAGTTTTTGCAATGGGGCGGTCAAACCAATCCCTACATTTGCCCCGTTAGGATTAAGCGCAAGATTATAGGAAATATTCGCGGTCTTATTTCTGGATTGAATCCATGAATAAAAAGTGCCGGTTGCATCAATTCCCAAATTAAGCGAGCCGTTGGTACCGCTTCCTGACAAGAGGATGCCCATGGTGGGTGTCGTCGTATTCGGGCTTCCCCCATTAGCGGCATCCATAGTCTGGAGTTTGGTTATTGGAGTCGACGTACCGATGCCCACATTGCCGGTGTTGGCATTATAGATATTTGTTCCACTGGTTGTCCATTGTTGTGCCTGTCCGCTCACCGCGAAAAGAAGGCTAACTACGATCGCACTTAATTTTTTCATGTGGTGAATAAGTTTAGGTCCCGAAGATTTATTTCTGAATACTAAGAAATTCGAACCACTCTTTTATCCGCATTTTAGCGTCATGTGAATTTTATAAAAATGGTATTAAGCGAATTTATTGTACAGCGGTAAAGGTCAATGAGTTGACGAATCAACATCGGAGAGGGATGGAAAACCACTGGTTAAAAAGTACTATAAAAATAGTGCTTTTTAACCAGTGGGGAGAATCCTGAAATACGGCTATCCGCTTGGTAAAATCTTTGAATTTTTGGTCCCCAATTCGCCGCTCGCAATTCACTAATAATTCACTAATCGCAAATCCGCACGACTCGTTTAATCTTCCGAACAAGCACGGCGTGACCAGGGCGCGGCTGGTGTGCATTTAAGATTTCGGCAGAATTGCGATTGGCGAACGGCGAATTGCGATTTGTGAATTGGTAGGTCCTGACACCTTGGAATTACAACTGGAATTGCGCCGTGAACAGCACGCCAAATCTTCTCGCACCGGGATTGTCGAGGTATGTAAGGCGATGGATAAAATCAATCCGGAGGAATCTGAAAATGTTCTCCACTCCGTACCCAACCTCAACATACGGCTTGCCGGTAAAATGACCTGCCGGGAGCGTTTGCTCCCCACCAGCGGTGTACTTGGAAATTAAGTCGATGTTGGACTGCCGCATCCCCCCCTCGATGACGTTGGCTGTAGCCAGCAGCCGCCATTTCAGTTTGTTAAGCAAAGGGACCCGGTTTAACAGGAATCCTTCCAGGTATTGGCGGTATCGCATCGACGCAAAATGGTCTGAGATAAACTCGCCATAATTCATCAGGTTGTAAGTGACCGGAGAGTACAACGGCGACTGGTTCCCCAGGTGGAGCGACAACAGTGGATAGGGTAAGGTGTTGAAGACGTACTCCCCCGTTATGGTCACTAAACCGACTCCCAGCGGCCCTGTCTTTATCCGCTTTGTTACATTGAGCCTTACCTTATCATATGCGAAATCGCTTCCGAACACGCCTTTGACTCCGTGCGTATAGCGCAAGGAGATGACGGGCCATTTGAGCGCCCCCAAACTGATGCGATCGTTGCCGTTTTGAACAAAGAGCTCATCGCGCGCGTAGCGCGACTCCAATGCGACTTCGGAAGCCTGAAATGTTTCCAGGACATTGGGGTTATTGTCGGTGGGGTTTTCCAGGTATCCAAAATTGAACGTGGGATTAAAAGTCCAATGCCGGAAGGAAATCCGCTGCGAAAATCCCTTGAATAATTCGCGCTGAAATGCGACGCGCGATTCATCAAAATAATAACCACGCCGGAAATATCCCCACCGTGTTGCTGCCAAAAACAATGGATTATCCGCCAACGCTTCATCATCTACACCCAGCCTGGCAATGTCACTGCGCACGCGGAAAGATAAAGTTGTCCAGTGCTCCCGCGACAAAATGCGGGTCGCCGAAGCGGAATATTTTACGCGTGTATCTTTATAACCGTACGCAAGCGTTCCATTATAAATCCAATTCTTGCTAAACTTATAGTTGGTTTTAAAGCCGATCTGGGTCCTGATGCCTTCCTTATTGTTCCAGGCAAAAAGCCCCAGGTAAGGACCCACTTCAATTTTGCCTAAATTGAAATAGCCATCGATCACCGCTTTGAATATGTCGGTGTAGGTTTTCACTACCGGAATGTTGCGCAGCGTGTCGATCATTTTGTATACATTCTTCTCCAGTGCGCTCAGCGGTTCATGACGCAGGGTGTCCCAGTATTTTTCATCTTCAAACATCCGTGCGTTCTCGGCGGTAACAATCGAACGAGCATAGAAATCGGGTTCCTTCGGTTTATTAACAACAAAATTTTTGTTGCTGGTATAAAACTTGGCGAGCATACCCGCCGAATTCTTGGTGAGTTCTCCCACATCGATCAGGACGCGGTTTTTCACCGGAAGCCAGGGACCTGCATCCGTGCCCTCGAGTTCCTGTTGAATCTTGATCTTCTCCAGGAAATTGACATTGGCCTGCTTACCCACCGTCGCATCAATTTGCTTCAGGGCAAACCCCTCCCTGGATATCCACATCGTACCGGTAAATGCAAGATCCTGTTTGCTCTTGGGAAAGAAATCAAGCCGGTAACAAAAGTAACTGCCAATCATGACACTGTCAGTCAAATCATAATCGTAGTAGATCCGCCAACCATCGGCGATGGGTGATACGAACTCTTTGCCGATGATATTGAGCCAGTTCTGATAAAAATTATATTCCTGAAATGAGGAACCGATCAGCTGCGTTACCAGGGTACCATCTTCCACGCCCACTCCGTTGATCTTCGTTTTCAGGATGTGCTCTTTCTTCAGCGAGGGGTTGTCGCGGTAGTAAAGCTTGGAAACACTTTCCGTTATAAACAGGGGCAGCACGGGTTTGCCATCCTCACCGGCGATGCGTTCAACGCTGTCGAGCACCTGGGTTATCTTTTTTACAACCTTGCGACGCCGAAAAGCATCGGAAATATTATCGACATCAACTTCAATCTTTGTGTAGGTATCGTATTCGTAGGCCGTGAGCTTGCGCTTATCATTCAGGGCTTTGCTTTGCACCACCTTTCGCATGATGGCAAAGGCAGGGTTCTCTCCTGCGGTGACCGACACCTCCTGGAGGTTGATGACGTTTTCCTCCAATTGGAAATTGATCACTTGTGTGATTCCTTTTTTTACCGCCTTGGAACGCTGCCGGTAGCCAACATAGGTCGCCACCAGGGAGTCGGTCGGCTTTGTTGTCTTGATGCTGAAATTGCCGTCAAAATCGGTCGTTCCGCCAATCGAAGTGCTCTTAAAAACGACATTGACAAAAGGGATTGGATCACCGGAAGCCGCATCGGTTACTTTACCGTGGACAATAGTTTCCTGTGCCTGTGTAAAGCCAAGATTAAAAACCAATAAGACAAGGGAGGTCAGGAAATCTCTAATCCCAAACGTTCTTCTCACACATAAGATTTACAAACAAATTTAACGATTTTAAACGGTTGAATGGAGTGCCGGAGGAGGATGGGGGGATTTAAATTTTTAACGTCGATCACATATTCAATGGCTCTTTTTCCCCCATGTGCCGGGGGGCAGTCCTTAATATATAGAGGTCTATGATCGCTTTGGTCCTGGCAAAATATTCCCGAAGATAGACTTTCACCGTCGCTTCCGCCGAGGGTTCATTCGCCTCGATGGCGACCGCGTCAATGTTGTAAAACTGACTGATAAACAAAGCGCGATAACAATGAAATGGTTGCGTTATGATGGTAATTTTGTCCTGCCCGAAAATCTCTTTGCTCCGCACAACGGAATCCAGGGTCCTCAATCCAGCATAGTCAAGCGTAATCACGGAATCCGGAACGCCTTCCTTGATCAGCGCCTTTTTCATTTCCATCGGCTCATTATAGTAAACCGACCGGTTGTCCCCGCTGAGGATGAAGTGGGTTACTTTCCCCTCCCGGTAGAGCGACGCGGCAGTTCGAATACGGTTTTGAAAATAAGGATTGGGAGAACCGTTCGTGAGCCTGTTGCTGGTTCCCAGGACCAGCGCAACCTGGTTATCCGGAAGCAAATGATAATCCGAAAAGACTTTATCTTCGGTGCTCGTGACCACCCAAATGTTGGAAACGACGATCACCAATGCCCCAAGGCAAAAAAAATAAAACACACCCCTCAGTACTTTCCTTAGAAGAACCATACCCAACGATAGACAAAAAGTTAGCCGGAACAAAGGTACGGCTAATTGGGATTGGAAAAAACCTGTTCTTTTGTATCATCCGGCATGGAAATTCATTGATACGAATTTTTTAAAAGCCGCGCGAAAAACTCACGCTCGATCAGGTCAGACCTTCTTACCGACTTTCGGTACCACTCCAGGCGGGTCTCATTTTTCTCTTCCTCGGAAAGACGCCAATCTACCTGCGAATTCCGGAGTCTGGGGATCATCGTGTTCAGACAAATAGCGGCGCTAACAGAAATGTTCATGCTCTCGGTAAATCCATACATGGGGATGTTCACCTTTTCATCGGCATGGGCCTGCGCGTAGGCAGAGGTGCCGTGCAATTCATTGCCCATCACGATCGCCAGCTTCTGGTCAATCGGGATTTCACCGATGGACACGCACTCGGGCCGTGGATCGGTTGCCAAAATGCGATAACCATTCTCGCGAAGACTCTTAAAACAGGTTTCCGTGTTGTTCAGGTTCTTTTCTTTATAACGGACCAGGTGGATCCATTTATTGGCGCCATGCAAAACCCTGGGATTAACGGAATAGGTACTTGCGTTTTCAATGATGTGAACTTCCTGAATTCCCATGCATTCGCAGGTGCGTACAACTGCGCTGGCATTGTGTGACTGGTAGATGTCCTCCATGACAACAGTAATGTAGCGGGTGCGGTCGGCAAGTACTTTTTCAATGAAATCTTTCTTGTGATCGGAAATGTACTGACCCAGGTGATCAGAAAGTAGTTGTCGTTGGAGCGGGGTGAGCATGCGAATGATTATTGGTTTCGGTTCGGGTCTCAAGTCTCATGTCTCAAGTCTTAGGTTTCAGGTTTCGGGCTAGCCCGACGAAGCTGTTTCAGCGTAGTCGGGTCTCAAGTTACAGGTTTCCCCATTGGAGTCCTTTGGTCATCGCGGCAAGGGCCCGCAGTTTTTTGCGGGCCTGGGATTTCTTATTTTTGCGTCGCAATTGCAATCATGAAGGGATTATCGCTTGTTTTCGGCTGTTTATTGATGGGATCGGTGTTTGGCTATGGTGGATTAAGCAGCCAGCATTTGGCATATGGATTAATACCAAAACCCCCAAAGCCCGAATACTACCCTTGTTTTGAAGAAGACCTCGCTCAACTGGTATCTTTCTGGAAGGCTTGGGAAGCGGGGCAAACGCTGTTGTCAAAACAAGCGTTTCAGGTAACCGGCATGAAGTAATGCAATACGTATTTCCAAAAAACTTTATTTTCGGCACCAGCACAGCTGCCACCCAGATTGAGACTCCCTATGATCACGATTGGCAAGGGGTAAAATCCCGCGACGGTTATTTGTTTGATCGCACGACCGACCACGAACTTCGCTTCAAGGAGGATGCTGAAATCATTGCATCCCTGGCCCCCAACTATCGGATGGGACTGATGTGGAGTAAGCTGCAGCGTGAGCCCATGGGGAAATTTCATGCGCCAACCGTTGAGGCTTATCGTGCCTTTTTCGAAGATCTGCGTTTGCGCGGCGTGAAAATCATGATGGTGTTACACCATTTTACAAACCCACGATGGTTTGCCAGGATGGGTGGTTGGGAAAAAGAAGATAATGTCCGCTTTTGGGTTGACTTTTGTGAAAAAGTCGTGGATGAATTTGGAGGCTATATTTCCCATTGGAACACCTTTAATGAACCTAACGTGTATGCCAGCTATGGTTGGATCACCGGATTCTTTCCCCCTTTTAAGATCAACCCCTATCTGGCCGGCAAAGCGGTAAAGAATATGGCCAAAGGCCATAACCTAGTTTACGATTATATCAAATCAAAGCATCCGGATCACCCGGTCGGAATTTCTCATAATGCCGTTGTCTTTTCCGCCGAAAATGTGCTGGGTTGGTTTCCTGCCCGACTGAGCGATTGGTGGTTTATGGAATGGGTGCCTCGTCATTTTGAGAAAGTGGATTTCTTTGGCATGCG
>JBGPGZ010000248.1:0-6340 GCA_041484175.1 Cyclobacteriaceae bacterium
CAGCAATCAAACAGGATGTCAGTAGCTTTCATCTGGAGATGATACTGCTCAGTAAATTGTTGATGGATTGTTGTTTGACAATTATAAATCTTAACCTCTTAATACAATGATAAAAAATGGTATGATCATGTTACTGCTTGTTCTGGGCAGTTTTTTTTCGAATGGCCAGCGCGTTGGTTCATCACCCGAATATATCAAAGCGCTGACGTCGGAATGGAAAGGAGAGCGTTCGCCGGATGGAAGACCAAAAGTATCGGATGCCATTCTTGCCCGATTAAGAAACATTTCGATGGAAGAGGCCTGGGGCGTTCTGCGCAACAAAGGGTACTTCAATCAATTTGAAGGCGATTGGTCGATCATCGTGCCCGATAGTGCGATGACAGGACGCGTTGTCACCGCCCAATACATGCCGCTCCGACCTGATTTTCAGAACCTGGTAAAAGAGCAAGGCAAGTTGGAAAACCGGGCACAAAAAGGAGGAACCAATTCGTGGCCCATTGATATCTTAACACCCGGCGATGTCTACGTGGCGGATGGTTATGGTAAAATGGCAGACGGCACCTTGATTGGCGACAATCTTGGAAATTCCATTTTTGCCAAATCGCAAAGGGGCGTCATATTTTATGGGTCGGTGCGGGATCAGGAAGGACTCAGCGAAATCAAAGGCTTTAATGGATGGATCAAAGGACAGCATCCCTCCTACATCAACCAGATGATGCTATCCAGTATCAACGCGCCCATCCGCATCGGGCAGGCTACCGTATTACCCGGAGATGTTGCATTGGCCAAGAAATACGGCACCATATTCATACCGGCTCACCTGGTCGAAGATTTAGTGATCACTTCTGAAGTTACAGCACTGCGCGATGAATTTGGCCACCTGCGTCTTCGTGAGAAAAAATACCTGGCCGGAGAGATTGACAGTGAATGGACTGAGGCCATAAAGAAGGATTTTCTGAACTGGCTGAACAATTATCCTGGCAAACTGCCGATGACGAAGAAAGAACTTGACGACTATTTGAAGAGTCGAAATTATTAATGAGGGAAAGTACTTTGAATTACCAATACACTTTAAATTCTAACATCATGAAAAACATAGTTCGACAAATTGTAAAAAAGAACAAAGAGCGGGAGAAAGAAGAAGCAGCAGCAAGACAGGCTGAAATCGACAATCCATCTACCCACGACAACCGGCGCAGCTTTCTAAAAAAGACGGCCCTTGGCGGGATGGCGATGACGGGTCTTGTGGGATTATCTTTTGAAGACACGATGGCACAAACTACTTCTAAGGTTCAGCGCGTATCAAGTCCATCCGATTTGAAAATTACCGACTTGCGCTATTGTGTAACCACCGTGCTGGGGCGCACCGCCATCATCCGGATTGATACCAACCAAGGCATCTATGGGTTAGGCGAAGTGCGGGATGGAGCCGACCCCCGGTATGCCTTGATGCTGAAGAGTCGCATCCTGGGTGAGAACCCATGTAACGTCGAAAAAATATTCAAGATCATCAAACAGTTTGGAGGTCCGGCACGCCAGGCCGGCGGAGTTTGCGGCGTAGAAATGGCGCTATGGGATTTGTGCGGCAAGGCCTACAACGTACCGGCCTGGCAGTTGTTGGGTGGCCGTTATCGAGACTCCATCAGGATCTATGCAGATACTCCCGAAGCCAAAACTCCGGAAGAACAACTGAAATTGATAAAGTATCGCACGGAAACGCAAGGATACTCCTGGTTAAAAATGGATGTTTCCATCGGAGAGATTATCAATATTCCCGGGACACTCGTGAATCCCAATATTTTTAAAGAGGGAACAAGCCAATGGCAGGGTGGCTATATGTCCTACAGCAACACAAGACATCCCTTTACCGGAATACAAATCACCGAAAAAGGTTTAGAGGAACTTGCCAAGATTGTCGAAAACGTGCGCAATATGGTCGGATATGAAATCCCCCTCTCCACCGATCACTATGGTCACTTTGATCTCAACAATTGTATCAGGCTGGGCAGGGCCCTTGAAAAATACAGGTTGGCCTGGTTAGAGGACATGGTGCCCTGGCAATACACAGAACAGCTCAAGACCATATCGGATGCATTGGAAACCCCCCTGCTTACAGGTGAAGATGTCTTTTTACTCGAGAACTTCAAGGCGATGATCGATGCGCATGCCGTGGATATCATCCACCCTGACCTGGCTTCATCGGGTGGACTGTTAGAGACAAAGAGAATTGGCGATTACGCTGAAGAAAAGGGTATTGCCATGGCGATGCACCAGGCTGGCACACCGGTTTCATTTATGGCCAATGTTCATTGCGCAGCCGCTACTCAAAACTTCCTGGCGCTGGAGCATCACTCGGTCGATTTGCCGTGGTGGGAAGGACTGGTAAAAACCACCGACGGTAGAAAATTGATTGATAAGGGCTATGCTCCCGTTCCACTATCTGCACCAGGGCTTGGTATTGAACTCATTGATGAAGAGGTGAAGAAACACCTTCATGCTTCCGATACCACCTACTTTGCCCCAACAAAGGAGTGGGACGAGAAACGGTCGCATGACAGAACTTATAGTTGACAAAGGGACGAGGTGCGAGGGACGACGTACAAAACACGAGGCACGAGTAGCAGCAAGAAGTAAGAGTAAGTAGTAAGAAGCAGGTCGGGTCTCTATGTGCTCTATGTGTCTATGTGTTTAAGACGTTGATTTTGTAAATTTTTTTCTGATGTATAAAATTTTAAAACACATAGGCACATAGGTCACATTGTTAAATTCTCGATGTTTGATTACAAAAAAGTGAAATGATATGAGAACACTGAAACAATTATCCTTCATCGCAGTACTCCTCTCACTTTCTCCTCTGTTAAAAGGGCAACAGATTTCGAAGGAGGAGTTGATTTTCCTTACTCCGTTGTGGAAAGGCGAACGATTTGCCGATGGTCGTCCAAAGGTTCCGGATGAGTTGCTGAACCGAATGAAGCGGGTGACGCTCGAAGAAGCGTGGGCGGTCTTGAAAGGAGAGAATTTCAAACATCAGTATGACGATGGATGGATGAGCATCAATCCGGACAGTGTGCTGGTGGGTCGGGCTGTTACCACCATATTTATGCCCGGCCGGCCGGATATTCACCGCGTCATTGACGAGAAGGGGCACACCAAAGATGGAAGGATCAAATCACAGAACTCGTGGCCCATCGATTTGCTAGTAAAGCGCGATGTCTATGTCGTTGATCAGTTCGGCGCACACGAAGACGGACCTACCATTGGTGATAACCTGGGCAATTCTATTTATGCCAAGACCGGAAATGGAATTGTCTACGACGGCGCAGTCCGTGATATCAGTGGATTAAGAGAAATCAAATCCTTTACCTCATTCTTTCGCAGCTACCATCCATCCCATCACCTGAATAATCCGGATGGAGATCTGAACACGACACTGATTGAAATCAATCACCCAACCCGCATTGGCCATGCCACCGTAATGCCTGGCGACGTGGTACTGGGGCGGGATGGCGGTGTCATCTTCATACCCCCACACCTCGCCGAAAAAGTCGTCAAGACATCAGAAATCGTACGACTGCGCGATATGTTTGGTCATCAACGGCTGCGCGAACAGAAGTATACGCCGGGCCAGATCGACAACCGTTGGTCGGATGACATCGAAAAGGATTTTTCAAAATGGCTGAGTGACCATATCAACGAACTGCCCGTACCCAAAGAACAGATCCAGGAATTACTGAAGACCAGAACCTGGTAACCATCAAACTTAAACCGACACGACCATGTCAAACCCAACTTCACGCCGCTCGTTCATGATGAAAAGCGCCCTTGCCGCGGCTGCGATGGCCCCGTTCGCCGCTTTTGGAAAAGACTACGAGGCAGCCATTGAAAATACCCCAAAGAATTCCATTCCATCGGATCTCAAAATTACCGAGATCAAATGCGGATTCATCCGGGGGGGTCACAGCCTGTTTGTGAAAATTTACACCAACCAGAATATCTGGGGATGTGGCGAAGGCGTGGATGCAACACCCGGCACCTACTATCTCGTAAAGCTCTTGGAGGGAAGGATTAAAGGAAAAAGTCCGTTGAATGTTCACCGGCTTTTCGAAGATCTCCGAAAATCCGGAATTTTTGAAGGCGCTCAGGCGGGTATGTTCGTGGCCGTTCTCACGGCCGTGGAAACTGCGCTGTGGGACGTTGCAGGAAAGGCACTGGGATTGCCGGTTTACCAATTGCTGGGTGGAAAATTCCGCGATAAAATAAGGGTCTATTGCGATACGGCATTGTATCAGAGTAAACTCCCCACCCCAAAAGATTTTTCGGACGCCGCATTGAATGCAAAGAAAATGGGTTTCAACGCCATCAAGTTTGACCTCGACCAACGGGACGATCCCAACAAATATGATTTATACAACTGGACCGCGAGCCCGGGTGAGTTGCAACGGATGGTGGACCAGGTGGCGGCGGCACGGGAAGCGGTCGGACCGTTGATTGACATCTGCCTTGATATGCACGGCCGTTACGATGCTCCCACGGCGCAAGCAATTGCCAAGCGTTTGGAACCGATGAATCTCCTGTGGTTGGAGGAACCGATCCCAGCTGAAAATGTAGAAGCTTATAAATTGATCACCGAATCAACCAGCACTCCGATTTGTGCCGGCGAGAACCATTACCTCGCTTACGGATTCAGAAGGATGCTTGAAATCGGAGCCGTGGATATCATCATGCCCGATTTGCAAAAAGCCGGCGGACTCGGAGAAGGCCAGCGGATCGCCAACCTGGCAAACCTATACTACGTCCCGTTCGCTCCTCATATGGTTGCGTCTTACCTGGGCGCCATGGCGTCGTGCCATGTTTGCGCATCCGTGCCCAATTTCCTCATCCTGGAGTGGCAAATCTATTTCCACACCGATCCCATGTTCAAGGAAATCGTGACCTTCGATGGACCCATGGTGGAAAATAGCTTCATCAAGCTCTCGGAGAAACCCGGCATCGGCGTGGAGATCAACGAAGAAGGCATGCGGAAGTACGCGGTTGAGGGTGTGCCGTTCTTTAAGTAGAAAATTGAGAATAGGTAAAGAACTTCCGGTTCTCAATTCGCCGTTCGCCATTCGCAAATCGCAATTCAGCCCAAACGTTGATAAGAATCCACACTCAAGGGATCACTGCCTGGAATTGGCGACAAATTAATAGAGCCGTTCAGATTTGCGAATTTTGAATTCCGAGTTTGCGATTTGTGAGTTAGTTGATGTTACATCCATCTGAAAGACACCTATACATGTAATCTTACTTAGCGCCAATTCTTTTCCCCTGCATGACTTCCGGGCACTTCTTTTCATTTTGCGCAAGCCAGTTTTCAAGCCGCTGAATACGACCGGATGAAAAAAAGCTGCATTGTAATCTTCACCAAAAGATGAGACGTCGAGCATTTGCCCGTTAAGGGTAACCACAACGGGTTTTTCGTTACCCACATTGCCGAACCGAAATAATTTTATGCGTGACTTATCCTGCGCCTGGCATAAAAGGTGAGGGCTAAGAAGTAAAACAACTGTCAGTTGAAGGATTATAGAAAGTGGGCGTCTCATGGCTAGTGGATTATTAAGTTAGCTAAAAGTTATGCCATTTTCCTTCAATATTCCTTAAATTAAAGCACATCAAAATCCAGAATGACGTGTTTAATAGCCGTTGTGCTTCCGGTGTGTATCTTCATTTGATTTTATTCCTTGGGCTGATCCTTACCGGAAGAGCTCAAATCATTGTAAATAACCCCAACGTAAAGGAAAGGCCAACAGCACAAGCTTACAGCCTTGATCATACTCCACTTATCGATGGGGATGTTCTAAACGAGGAAATCTGGAAAAGCATTCCCGCTATTGATCAGCTGTGGCAAACCAAGCCCAACGCAGGATATCCAGCCACAGAAAGAACTGAAATAAGGATTGGCTATACTGCCACCACCTTTTATTTGTCTGTTGTGTGTTATGATTCCCAACCGGGCAAGTTGGTTGTTTCAGATGCACGCAGGGATGCAATATTGGATAACACGGATAGTTTCCTATTTATCCTTGATACTTACCATGATGGACAAAATGGATTTATGTTCGGGACAAATTCCATCGGGATTGAATATGACGGCCAGGTAGACAATGAAGGACAGGGTAATCAATCCATAAACCCTCTGCAACAAGGTGTTATCGGAGGTTTTAATCTGAATTGGGATGCTTCCTGGAAAGTGAAAGCACTGGTCGGTGATTTTGGTTGGAGCGCTGAATTTGCCATTCCGCTGAGAACACTCCGGTTTGCCTCGGGGCAGGATCAGGTTTGGGGTGCAAATTTTCAACGC
>JBGPGZ010000249.1:0-6304 GCA_041484175.1 Cyclobacteriaceae bacterium
CTCCTTAGCGCACCCCGGCGTTCACGCCTCGCTCCTGTAGAGGGGCGCATTTTATATTCTCTGTCTTTTTGTTTTGCGTACAACTGTGACCAGCCGATACAAGAATCCAGTTTGTTCACGCCTATATATCCATCTTCAATCAATTCAAATGCGGCCTTAACATGACCTTCCTGATCGTATTTGGTTCCAGGAGGGTGCTCAAAATCTTCGAACCAGGATGGGTAAACAAAATCCGAAACCAGAATATTGTCGATTTTATATCCAAACTTATCCGCTTCGCACGCATCACAAACTTCATAGGCATACAACATCGGGTCATCATTTTCATTCAACCGGAATACGGTAAGATTGATATCCGGATCTTCCAGCATTTCCAACAGCTCATGACTGGCGGTAACTGACCATTCGGAACCATATTGCTTATCGGTACCCGCAAAAATCTTCCCCAACGGCATGCCCTCTTGCGTTAGATCATGATAGCCCAGCGCTCCGGCCTCATCGGAATTATCAAGAATCACCAACCACCAAGATCCAGCAGGCGGATTCTTACCTTTTCCAACAAATTGCAGATCGGCATCAATCCCCCAAACTTTAGCATAGTGCTCTGAGACCTGGCGCTGTAAAGCAGCCATTACCCGTTGTGCTTCCGGATCCGGCACTACGGTACTCGCATTGATGAAAGCAATTTTGATACTTGCCATAATATGTGCTTTTTATGCCTACTCTTGACCGGATTTTCGGCACCCTCCGTCTTATAAAATTCAATAATCGATTAATTATTGTAATCCTTTATCCACTCCCCGGTTTTTGAAAATCGTGAGTACTAGAACTAAGTTCGCTGATTCCCGATTCAATGGAAATACCCAACTTCATGGGTATTGATGATACCCGTATTTATGGGTATCTTTAAAAAGGCTTTAATCATGAAAAAGAAATCGATTCGCATCCTGATCGCTGATGATCATAAACTATTCAGAAGAGCGCTGTCCAATCTGATTCGCACGTTCGGATTTCCAACGACACTTTATGAAGCGTCGAATGGACAGGAAGCAATTGAAATCATCACAAAAAACCCGGTTGATATTGTTCTATTGGATATTCAAATGCCAGTTCTGAGCGGCATTGAGACAATGAAGCGATTGAAAGATTTGGCTTTAAGACCCACGGTGATCGTCTTAACTCAATTTGATGAACAATCGCTGATTTCGTACATGTTGCATCTGGGCGCCAGTGGTTTCATACTGAAGGATTGTGAGCCGGAAGAATTAAAGAGTGCCATCATCAGCGTAATGAAGGCAGGTTATTTCTATAATGGTATCGTGCTTAAAATGCTACAGTCCAACATCTCCAACGGCAAGGGCCTGGTCAGCCTGGAAATATCCTCCCGGGAATTTCAAGTAATGGTCTTATTGAAAGAAGGCAAATCCAACAAGGAGATTTCCAAAATATTGAACCTCTCGCTGCGAACGATCGAGAGTTACAGAAAAGCCCTTATGAAAAAAACAAGTTGTCGAAATGTGGCTGAAATTGTCAGCCTGGCGTATCGAACCGGGATCGTGGCCCGGTGAGGCAATTGTCTGAACGGTGATTCTTCATGTCTGTCCACAGACTTTTCATGGTGGTTAAGGAAACGGCAAAAAAAGCAACTCTTCCATTTGTATTTGAACCAAATGACCCCAACACCTGGACGAAAGTACGTAGTGTGCTGGAAAATTACCTGACGGGTCTTTGGGAACAAGGCGCCCTGGCAGGAACCAAACGGGAACAAGCTTTCTTTGTCAGATGCGGATTGGATTCCACGATGACAGCCTTGGACATTTTAGAAGGAAGATTGATCATTGAAATTGGAATAGCTCCCGAAAAACCGGCCGAGTTCATGAACTTCATGATCACGCATAACCTGCAAGTATCATAAATCAATCCGGTGTATGTTTTCAAAAGGAACGTCCTCAGGGATGCGTTTTCAGAACGGATCAGTTGAAAGCTGAAGACATTTCAACCACAAGTTACGCTGCGCTAAACTTGCGGTAGGATCATTCTCAAGCGGAATTATTGAGACGCATCCTCCTCCTCCAGGGCCGTCTTGCTCTTCTTATCCTGGCTCAGTTTTCCAATCTTATAACTGAAAGTCGCCTTTACAATAAAGTTGTACAATGTATTTGTTGTGTATTGGGCGAGATACGCTGAATTTAACTGGGAATGGACTTTGTAAGCGGGCGTTGCAAAATTGTCTACTCCCAGGCCAATCGATCCATTCTTATGCATGATCTCCTTTTTCACCGCCAGGCTTTGGGTGAACGGATTGGTACGGTAGCCCTGAAGGTTTATTGACTTCCCGGGAATAAAGCTGAAGAACTGAATTGCCCAACCCTTGGAAAAGCTGTAATTGCCGAAAAGGCGAATGTTTACTACAAGACCCCGATTCGTGGCATTGATAAAAGGATCATTAGAATTATTTTTAAGGATCCGGTAATAAGAATCCACGCCCCCGTTGATTGAAAAATTATTGGATACCGGAAAGCTGGCAAAAATGGATGCCCCAAAGTTGGCTTCTGTTCCAATATTCTGATACGTCGCGACGATCGTATCGTTTCTTATGCTTCTGGCCTGTTGAATATCATTGGTATTATTCCGTAAGTAGGTCGACAAATTAATAGAGGTGTTTTTTACAAACGTCTTGTAAGCCAATTCATAGTTGTCAGAATATTCAGGCTTCAAATAAGGATTGCCAACGGTGGCGTTGAGGGAATTGGACGCCTGCAGGTTCGGGTTTAAGTCTCTCAAGGAGGGACGCTGAATGCGCCGGTTATAGGACGCCCTTATCAAATTCCCATTTTTCAGTTTTCTGAAAACATTGACACTTGGCACCAAAACACCGTAGGAAGGAATGTTGATGTTGGATTGTCCTTGAAAATGGGCATCGATGTGCGTGTATTCATATCGGCCACCCGCCTTCAAAGTATAGTCTTTACCAGCGGTAAGGGTATAGGATAGATAACCGGATGTTATGCTTTGGTTGTAACTAAACCCATTTGACAAGGATGGGCTGGTTGATGGCTGGTATTCACCGACGGAGCCCTGCCCAACAAAATATCTATATTCACTGGTGACCGTTCGAACGATATCTTTTGCGCCAAACTCCACCGATTGGTTTGCATGGATGGGCTCACGGAAATCGGCTTGGATGGTAACCTCCTCCGTTCTACCACGATTTTCGTTCTTATCGCTTTTTAGCACGCTATGATCTACCTGTGAGAGAGAATCGGTGACAAACCCAGTGGTTGGTGTGTTGAGACTGTAGATAGCCAAGAAATTAAATTCCCTCTCTTTTTTGGCAAACATTTTTGTATAGTTCAGGCTCGCATCAACGTTATTGCCAACGGCCGTGTTTTTTACTTGTTGCAAAAGAAAGGAGGGCGTACCTGTGAGCGGGTATTTCTCCGTTAGTAGCTGATCCTGATATGAAGTTTGGCTACGCTGGCCATACCTCACCGAAGCTGTGAGCGCATTCATTTTGTCAATATCATAGTCCCAGCCAAACGTATATTGATTGGCAAACCCATTGCTACGCGAATCGGCGCTCTGAATATTGAGTATAGTATCTCCATCATGTCGGGTCGTTTGTCGATTAGAAAAGTTTCCGATGACATGGTACGTCTCGCGCCTAAAGGCGCCCAATGAGAAACCCATTTTGCCTTTTCGGTAACTGCTATTCAGACTTACATTGGTCCCCCTGTTGCCAACACTTCCATCGGCGGTGAAAAAAACTCCTTCTAATGTGTTCTTCTTTAAGACAATATTGATGATCCCCGCCGAACCCTCTGCGTCGTACTTGGAAGAGGGCGAGGTGATTACCTCCACATTTTTTATCATGTCTGCAGGAATTTGTTTTAGTGCATCACCGACACTACTGGAGGTGATGGTGGAGGGTTTATTGTTTATTAACACTTTCACGTTGGAACTGCCGCGCAGTGAAACATTTCCATCCATATCCACAGAAAGGAGGGGCACCCGTTTTAATACATCGGTAGCATTTCCGCCCTTTGTCGTGAGGTCGTATTCCGCGTTGTAGACGGTCCGGTCGACCTTTTCCTCCACCAATGTTTTTTGTCCTTGAACAATTATTTCCTTCAGCAACTTAGTTGAGGGGCTTATCGACACCACGCCCAGGTTGACGTCACGCTTTGTTTCTGAAATAGTGATGGTAATTCTTCTGCTTTCAAATCCAATAAATGAAATTACTACCCCATACCCGCCTTTGACTATTTTGCCGATAGAGAACCTGCCCTTTTCATCACAAACAGTTCCATTTACCGGCTTTTTAGACGCGGGATCAACTATTACCACGTTGGCAAACTCTATTGGTTTTTGGGTTAAAGAATCGATGACTACTCCGAAAATGCGACCATTTCGTTTGGGATTGTCTTGTCCCGCTGCAATTTGAGCGAATGAAGTTTGCAGGAAGCAAACAAAAAGAAAGAATAGCGCTTTATTCATTCCATTTCAGTCGCAGCGTGTCCGGCATAAAACATGCGGTAGCAGGATTCAGTATTATTATGTTATTCCTTAATCTTAATCTTCCTTTTTCCGTTTCTTTTCTTCTTTCCTCACCAGCTTGCCATCCGCAGAAAATTGCACTTCGAAGGTCATTTTTTCCTTTTTCAAATCCATTTCGTAAAGCAAGGCATATTCCGGCGATTCCACTTTTTCAACCTCCCCTATCTTGAATCCGGCGAATTCCTTCGCGAGGGCCGCCTGGACCTCTTGCGGCAGTTCCGATGACTTTATTTCCGTTTCTGTCTCCATCCATTTGCCAACGACGTCAAAATTAGCGGACTTTTCAATCCCAGCGATTTCAAACTCGGCTTCAAACCCGGCAGAACCTTCCTTTGACCACCTTACCTCTTCGGCCTTTGGAAAAAGGCTGCCAAATGATTGCTTTATGGCAGCTGGAACTTCACTGGCCTTTAGTTTTTGGGCATGGGCGAACCCTGTGAACACAAATACCATCGAAAATAACATGAGTTGTTTCATAAATTCCTGATTTAGTCAGTAGTCTACGAACCGATTCTGTAGAAAATCTGAAAATTAAATAGGAATTTGCAAGGTCCCAGAAAAAGCAATCGAATTCTTCAGAATTTCCCCAGAATGAGTTGATAATTTGCTGCTATGAAACTCCTTATCATTGAGGACGAAAAAGAACTTGCCGACAGCATCATAGAATCGCTTGAAAAAGAGCGGTATAAACTTGAAACTGCCGATACACTGGCAGGTGCGCTCGAAAAAGTGGCCATGCATGAATATGATTGTATTTTGCTCGACATAACTTTACCGGATGGCACTGGTTTTAAGGTGCTGGAACAGTTACAAGCCAGCGGTAAGGCGGATGGGGTAATTATTATTTCGGCAAAACACTCGCTGGATGATCGTGTCAAAGGATTACAGTTAGGTGCGGATGATTACTTAACCAAACCATTTCACATGGCAGAGCTGAGAGCTCGCATTTCGGCGCTGATCAGACGAAAGAACTTTCAGGGGTCCAACAGTATTGTTTTTCATGAATTGACCATTGATTCGAATGCCCGAGTCGTTCGTGTCCATGCTAATGCTGTTACTCTTACACCCAAGGAGTTTGACCTGCTTTTGTTCCTGGTGGCTAATAGTGGAAGAGTTGTTTCAAAGAGTGCCATTGCAGAACATCTCTCCGGTGATATGGCCGACATGCTGGACAATCACGGTTTTGTTTACTCCCATATCAAAAACCTGAAAAGAAAGCTTAGCGAAAAAGGGTGCAACGATTATATTAAGACAATCTATGGCTTTGGTTACCGGTGGCAAAAATGAGCATTAAACTCCTTCACAAGACCTTAAGGGTCTATGTTATATACTCACTCGTTATACTCCTGGTAAGCGCTCCCCTTTTTTACCAGGTTACGAAAACACTCTATATTGACGAGGCGGATGAAACACTACTTTTGCTTAAAGATGAGTTTCAAAAAATCAGGCTTCCCGCCTTTAAAACTTCTGATATTTCCGTTTGGAATTCAATAAACAGGAATGTTATGATCGAAGAACCAATCGAAAGATTGACAAGGGATTCCATATTTCAAACTTTCTATGTCGATTCCGTGGTCAATGAAAATGAACCCTACCGTGTCCTGCTTTCTCCTATATCCATTCAAGGCAAAATGTTTACACTAAAGGCTAAAATAAATCTGGTCGAAGCCGAAGATATGATCGAAAGTATTGTTTTGCTTTTTTGCCTGATTACAACTTCCTTGTTAGTTGGATTATACTTTATTAC
>JBGPGZ010000250.1:0-6296 GCA_041484175.1 Cyclobacteriaceae bacterium
CCCATCGCCGGATCGCTTACCCCTTCCTTTCCGGTTTCAACACGACCTGCAAAACGGGTTTCAAAAATGGAATTTCCCTTCAGGCGCACCGAGGAATCGTACCAGCCAAAACTTTTGATCAAATTAACGACAACCGTCGCACTCGCTCCTGCCGCGACTGTTTTGTTTTGCGGCAGCTGCTTGTAGGCGTTATCCGTAATCTCGACGCTGATTGAACCACCACTCCTGTTAACTATGGTGAACTGGATGTTACCGGTGAGATGATTTGCCTTGCGTTCGAAATCACAACTGACTTGTACGAGCGGATCCTGGACACTTCCCTTGAACTCCCGAAAGAATCCGTTCGGGCCATGAACGCTAAGATGATAGTTTCCGTTCTCAAACTCATTTTCCTTCCATACATCCGTGATTGCCTCACCTGCCTGGACTGCGTAGTCGCGGTTTCGGAATTCCTTTCCTGGTCCGTAAACATGAAAGGGTGAGCCGGAGGACTGGGCTCCGAAGATCTCCTTTTTTGCTTCAAATCTGATTTCATATGATTTCTTATCCTCGCCCAGTTTGCCGTCGGCATACAATTGATAAGGCAAGGCGCGGGACGCCCGCACACCTTTTTCCTGGCGGGGCAAAACCGACGCAGCCGGATTGCGATTAGCCAACTCAATTTCCTCTTTAGTCAGCGCATGATACCCCGAAGGATCTTGTTTGAACTGTGCTTTGTGAATACTTTCAACAAATTCATCCCTGGAAAGAAACTGCGGCAAGTCGATCTTTTCTCCGGAATATGGTTTGAACACCGAACTCAAGTCACCACACACCGTCCGGCGCCAGGTGCTGATGTTGGATTCTTCAAGCTTTTTACCTGTTTTATGGCTAAGAAATTTTTCCAAAAACTGCAGTATTGAGGTGTGGTCAAAGACCTGGGAACACACTGCTCCTCCGCGGCTCCATGGTGAGGCGACGACAAGGGGAACGCGAAATCCAAGTCCGATGGGACCGCCGCGTGCATACTTCGCAGGTTTCCGCTTCAGGTCTTGTTCCAGCGCGAGATGTTCGTTAAGGGTATCGATGTTTTTCGATACGCGTCCCGATTCCGCCTTATCCGGATGGGGCGCTACGAAAGGTGGTACGTGGTCGAAATACCCGTCGTTCTCGTCATAGCAGAGAATGAAAATTGTTTTCTTCCACACTTCGGGGTTCTGCGTGAGAATATCGATCGATTCCGACAAGTACCACGCACCATACCAGGGCGCACTCGGATGATCAGAGAAACTTTCGGGAGCCACCAGCCACGATACCGCTGGCAGTTTGCCCTCTTTCACATCTTTCCTGAATTGAAAAAATACGTCTCCCTTGGGAACCTTCATTTCACGTTCCGTATTTCCGTCCTTGTATTTCAATGCAGCGAGCTCATGATAATGCGGGTCGTTGACATTAGTCGTGAACGCTTTTTCATGCAGGTTTTTTTCACGTTGTGAAAGTTTGTCATAATTCGCCTGGGTGTATACCTCAATATTTTTTATGGAGGCAGCTAACTCCTTATAACCCCATTCGAGAAGCCTTTGCAGTTTCACAAATGCGTCACTTCCGGATTGCAGCGTATCGAGCTTCGCTTCCGCCGATTTGATTTCACCGCGGAGCCATTCGATCTTTTTCGGAAGGTAGTTCCTGTGCGCCTGCAAGAACCTTACATGGTATTGGCTGAAGTACTCGATCGAGTTGTCGCCGAAGTTGGCAAGCCATGGGTCTTCTTCCCCTTCATAGCCCACACCTACGCTCAATTCATTTTGGTAGATTTTCCAGGAAATATTGCTGTCCTCAAGGCGTTCGGGGAAGGTCTTCCAGCCTGCTTCACTGTCATAGTCCGCTTCTTCATTTCGTACACGCGCCGGGGAGTTCACATCCTCGCGGATCGTACCCGTCCATAGGTAAAGGCGGTTGGCGGTTGTCCCGGTTAAAGAGGAACAGAAATTCTGATCGCATACCGTAAAGGCATCCGCGAAAGAATAATGGAATGGAATATCGTTTCGGTTGTAGAAACCCATCGTCAACGGCATGTTGCGATAGTCAGGGTAGCCTGACCTTTTGTTTTCAAGCCATTGATCATAACGGCCTCCGTTGCGGGCGTCGACCTGATCGGTCCAATCGTGGGGAAGGGATCCCATCCACGTTGCCCTGGTGTCCTTGATGTTCAGGCGGAAGGGTGAATACGTTTCACCCTTGGCGTTAGACTGAAGCCACACGGAATTCTCATTAGGCAATTCAATTGCCCTCGGGTCATTAAACCCCCGCACCCCCTGGAGTGAACCGTAACAATGATCAAATGACCTGTTCTCCTGCATAAGAATGACCACATGCTCGGCATCAAGGTATGTAGTGCCTACGTCCGGGTTGATGGCGAATGCGCGCTGGATGGATGGAGGAAGAATACCAGCTACACCGGCAGCACCTGACAGCAGGGCAGCCTTCTTTAGAAAATCCCTTCGTGAATCCATGAGATTTGGTTGTTGGTCAGTACAGCAAAATGAATTCTTTCTTTCTTCAACTAAACATAGGGTAATCCTGAAATAAAATGAACATAAACCAGATAATTGTAATTAATAGGTTCTGTATCTTCGCTATTTAACCAGTTATGTTCAATTTCATCCTTGGCAAGATAAGGACCCGAAAACAGAAAAGGCAATTCAAAGAATTCGGTTTCAAAATCGTGGATTTTCAACTCCCAAAACAGGGAAAAATCCAATACGCCCAATGGCTCCATCCTGCAGAATTTATTAACCATGCAGGACACGCTGGTAATGTTGTCACTCAGGAAAACGTTGATTTCTACAAACAATTTGTTAAAGAAGGTGATCTCGTCATTGACATTGGAGCCCATGAAGGAGATACGACCATGCCCATGGCATTAGCGGTCGGGAAGACGGGCCTGACGCTCGCCCTGGAGCCTAATCCTCATTCGTTTAAAGTACTTGAAGTTAATTCAAAACTCAATCCGGAAAAGACTCAAATAATACCCCTGAATTTCGCAGCCACCACCACTGACGGGGAGTTCACGTTTGGTTCCAGTGACGCCTCTTTTGGAAATGGGGGCATTGTAGGCTTCACTCATAATTCACATAGAAATACGCGCTATACCTTTAAAGTGCAAGGCAAAAATCTTGAACAATATCTTAATAAAAACTATTTAGGTCATTTGCATAAGATATCGCTGATAAAAATCGACGCCGAGGGTTATGACAAAGAAATCCTAAAGACGCTGCCCAAAATAATAATTGATTATCGCCCCTACTTGATTACTGAATGTTTCGGGCCTTCGACTTCAGAAGAAAAATTCGAACTTTTCGACATTTTGTCCCAAAAGGAATATTCGCTTTATAAGCTAATGGGTTTCATGGTACAGAAGCTCGCCAAAATCAGTCGTCATAATATGATGGATAAGAAGACATTTGATATTATTGCAGTTCCAATTGAAAAAGAGAAGAACCTTTAATTCTCACGCAACGACAATTTTACCCTCGCAGCGAACAGGGAAATTCAACGATTGGGCAACAAAACAAAGTTGATGCGCTTCCTCATGCAGCGATTCCGCCTTTCGGAAGTCACCCTCTTTGATCACCACCCTGGGTCTGATCACTGCCTCTGTAAAGCGGCCGCTGCCATTCTCCTCCTCATGCATGATACCTACCGGCTGATCTTCGTAATCCGTAACAATGATTCCGTTGACCGCACATAAATGCAGGTACCATAACATATGACAAGCTGAAATGGAGGCTACCAGGAGCTCTTCCGGGTTATAGCGTGATGCATCCCCCCGGAATGCGGGATCTGACGAACCTGGCAAGAGGGGCTTTCCTTTCACACTGATCTCATAATTTCGGGAATATGCCGTATAAGAACTTGTTCCAGAATTCAGATTCCCGGTCCAGGTCATTTTTACAGAATAGTTATGCTCTTTTGTGGCCATGTCTTTGGTGCAATTAGACAAAAATTTATCTAAGAAAGTGAATATCCAACTGGGGATGCAACATTTCTTTGTGTCCTTTGTGCCTTCTTTGTGTTCTTTGTGACCTTGCCTTGAAACTTGGTCACAAGTGACAAAGAACCATCCCGATGGCTATTATGAAAATCGGTCTTCTCTCCGACACCCACGGTTATCTCGACCCAAAAGTACTTGTGCATTTTCAATCCTGCGATGAAATCTGGCACGCGGGGGATATTGGGAACACTGACCTAGCCAATGAGCTTGAAAAATTCAAGCCCTTAAAGGCCGTTTATGGAAACGTGGATGGCAAAGCACTCCAGGCGCGTTTCCCGGAGGACCTTTGGTTTACCTGCGAAGGACTCACCATCTGGATGACGCACATTGGCGGAACACCACCCAACTACAATCCGCGGGTGAAAAAAATGCTAAATGAAAAAGCACCAGACGTATTCATCTGCGGCCATTCACACATCCTGCAGGTGAAGCGAGACGCCAACTTTGATAAGATGCTTTATTTGAATCCAGGTGCGGCGGGCAATCATGGTTTTCACGCGATCAAGACTTTACTCCGGTTTGAAATCAGTGAAAGGAAAATCCAGGCGTTGGAACTGATTGAACTGGGGAAGCGGGGACAAGTGCCAGACTGAAAAAGCCATGCGATCATCCGGCATGGCTCCCGAGAATTTTGAACAGGTTTAAGCCTTCTTTGCGGCTGCCTTGGCTTTAAACTCTTCTTTGATCTTTTCAATATCCACCCCTTTGGCTACCGGCTGAAAGTTTTGGATCTTCAAATTTTGCCTTCTGCGTGCTGCTTTGGCTTTGTCCTTGCGGTTCTTGCGCTTGAGTCGGGTTACTGACATGGCTATTTCTGTTAAAGAGCCGCAAAAATAATAGAATCCGCCGTACTGGGAAAATTTGGATACGAAATAGCCTAAAAAACATCAAAAACTTACGAACGGGCAGTGAATCTCCTTAGTTTTGCCGATTCTGATATGGAAAAACCCGCACTCCCCAAAGGCACCCGCGACTTCGGTCCGGCCCAAGTGGCCAAACGGCAGTTCATCATTGATAACATTAAGAAGGTGTTTCAAAAGTATGGCTTCCAGCCGCTCGAGACGCCTGCCATGGAAAACCTTTCGACGCTGACCGGCAAGTATGGAGATGAAGGCGATCAATTGCTATTCAAAATTCTGAATTCCGGTGATTTCCTGAAAGATCTTGACGCAAAGCAATTTGAAACACACGACTCGAAACAAGCAAGTTCAACTATTTCCGAAAAAGGACTTCGCTACGATCTCACCGTTCCCTTTGCCCGGTACGTGGTGATGAACCGCCATGAAATTACTTTTCCATTCAAGCGCTACCAGATCCAACCAGTATGGCGCGCCGACCGTCCCCAGAAGGGACGCTACCGTGAATTCTACCAGTGCGATGCCGATGTAGTGGGCACCGACTCATTGATTTGCGAAGCCGAGATTATTCTCATGATCCTGGACGCATTTCAGGGGCTGGGGATTGTGGATTATACCATTAACATCAACCACCGCGGAGTCTTGTCTGGTCTTGCTGAACTCACCGGGGCCAAAGGCAATGAAGGTTCTCTTTTTGTATCGATTGATAAATTGGATAAGCTCGCGGAAGCAAAAGTAAAAGAAGAATTGCTCGGAAAGGGTTTTAACACCAACAGCATCACCTTGTTATTTCAAATCCTGAATTTCCGCGGTACCGCAACCGAAAAGATGGAATTGCTTGCAGCCAAATTCACTTCCTCGCAAAGCGGGCTCAAGGGAATCGCGGATTTGCGGCAAGTTTTGCAATTGTTGCGGAACTTTGGCGCTTCTGAAGATCATCTGGCGTTTGATATTTCTTTGGCTCGCGGATTAAGTTACTACACCGGAACCATCTTCGAAGTGAAGATCAACAACGTTGCCATCGGCAGCGTAAGTGGCGGGGGCCGGTATGATAATCTAACGGGCGTATTCGGCATGCCCGGAGTTTCGGGAACCGGAATCTCTTTTGGCGTTGACCGACTGTATGATGCCATGGAAGAGCTTCAATTGTTTCCAACTGAAACGCAGGTCTCTTCCAGGATGCTGGTTACTCATTTGGATGAAGAAAGCAAGCGGTACGGAATGAAGGTCGTGCAGTCCTTGCGAAATGCAGGAATCGCTGCTGAAATTTATCCGGACACCGCGAAATTGAAAAAACAACTGGAGTACGCCAATAAGAAGATGATTCCCTTTGTGATCGTCATCGGTTCGGAAGAAGTTGCCAGCGGGTCGCTTACCTTTAAGGTCATGGAAAGCGGTGAGCAGCA
>JBGPGZ010000251.1:0-6292 GCA_041484175.1 Cyclobacteriaceae bacterium
AGAACAAGAAATGATAAAACGCGATAGCGTACCTTCACATTGTGAGGAGTTATTTTATCAAGATAGCCTACTTTCTCAAGTTCAATAGAATTCTTTGGTAACAATTCCCTCCATAGATTGTGACCCTGCGCGTGCTCGAGTCGCCTTGGAGTTAAACATGGCAAAAAATGGAGCTTGCTCATGAAAGCATTTCGTGTTCCGGATTTTTTTATACTATTACCTCTTAAAAGTAGAAACATATATCTAACTTTACCGTATAACCCAAACAGGGATTTACTCTATGAAAGGCTATATCGGGGAATTTGAGGAATTGGTATTGTTGACGATCGCGAGTCTTGGCGATCAGGCTTATGGCGTGGCCATCAAGGAAGATATCGAACTAAGGACAAGCCGAAGGATCAGTATCGGTGCCTTGCACTCTACCATCACCAGGCTGGAGGAAAAGGCGTTGATCAAGTCGTGGTTAGGTGACCCCACTCAGGAGCGCGGCGGAAGACGGAAACGGTTTTTTGAGATTACGCATACTGGAAAGGTTTCTCTTCATCATGTGAAGGAGATGCGTGATGAACTCTGGAAGCGTTCTAAAGTGGCGCTCTCCCTGGCAAAATGAAAGCGAAATCCACTCTCGATCCCCTGCCACCCCGCCTTGCCAACAAACTGTTTGAATGGTGGTGTAAAAATGCTTCCGTTGAAGACCTTCACGGTGATGTGGAAGAACTCTTTCATTGCGATCTTAAGATAATGTCGCCCAACAGGGCGAAAATAAAATACTGGAAGCACGTCGCGTCGGTCATGTTTTCCTACGCTTTAAAGAAACGAAAACAAAAATCAGCATCTCATCCTTATTCCTACCCATCAATCCACCCGGTTATGCTCAAAAACCATTTCAAAATTGCCTGGCGCACCATCAGCAAGAATAAAGTTTACAGTGCGATTAACGTGTTGGGGCTGGCCCTCGGAATCTGCGCCTGTTTGACGATATACCTGATCACCGATCACGAATTTAGCTTTGATACCTTTCATCCTGATAAGGAACGGATTTACCGGATTGTCGGGGAGTCCGGAAAGGGTGAAGACAAGTGGATGTTTAACTGCGTTCCTGCCCCTGCCCCGGGGGCCATCCGGGAGGAGATCACGGGGTTCGAAGTCGTCACCGGTTTTCATCGCTTTGAACCAAGAGTGAGTATTCCCGACGGAGACAAACCACCAAAGAAATTTGAAAGAAGCGATGGTGCGGCTATTGTTGCTGAACCCGATTACTTTAGCCTATTCAGTTATGAATGGCTTTCAGGAAGCCCACTTTCACTAAAGGACCCTTTCAAAGTAGTCCTCTCAGAGCGCAAGGCCCGCACCTATTTCGGCTCACTTCCGTGGGATCAAATTATCGGTAAGGAAGTAGTGTACGATGATTCGTTGAGAGTAACCGTGTCAGGAATCGTTAAAGACTGGAACAGGAATACGGATTTCCCTTTTACGGATTTTATTTCATTCGCGTCGATTCAGCACAGCTATCTTAAGAATGACATCCGCCTTGATGACTGGTACTCGTCCAGGCACTCGTCTCAGGGGTTCGTTAAAGTAAAGGCAGGGACCTCGCCATTGGCGCTTAGTAAACCTCTAACTGCGTTATTCAGAAAGTACCAGCGCGAAGGCGGCCCATCAACCCCGGTGGTAAAGCTTCAACCCTTGTCGGAAATTCATTTTTACCCGAACGATGAACAATTTTCAAGCACTCTTCCAACGCTTTACACATTGATGGGGCTTGCGCTGTTCATCTTGATTATTGCCGCTATTAATTTCATTAATTTATCAACCGCTCAATCCATCCGGAGGTCTAAAGAAATTGGAATCCGGAAAGTGCTTGGGAGCCTGAGATTGAGTTTGGTGGTTCAGTTCCTGGTGGAAACCTTCGTGCTTACATCCGTGGCTGTTGTTATCGCGTCGCTGCTGGTAAGACCCGTGCTTTGGTGGTTTGACTCCTTTATTCCCAGGGGTTTATCGCTTGATCCTTTTGACCCTATAACCCTTTCTTTTCTGTTGGTGATTACGATCAGTACCTCATTATTGGCAGGCCTCTATCCTGCCAAGGTGCTGTCTGCCTATTTACCGGCTTTAACCTTAAAGGGAACAGGCACTAAAATGGGTAGCGACAATTGGCTTGTGAGGAAGGGGTTGATCGTCTTTCAATTTGCGATCTCTTTGTTCTTTATCATTGGCGCACTGGTCATGGGAAACCAAATTCGATTTATAAAGACAAAAGACCGTGGTTTTACGACTGAATCCGTTGTCACCTTTCGAACGAACTGGAGTGACAAGAGCAAAAATCCAAGTATCCTGGCAGATCGGATACGGCTTCTGAACGGCGTGGAGGGCGTGGCATTGGAGGTAGCACCCCCGATGGGTTTCGCGCAAATTACCAATAACATCGTCTACAAAGGCATCCATCTTATTGAGACTTCGGTTAACCTGAAGGCAGCCGGTCCGGATTTCATTCCCTTATACCGGATCCCCTTATTGGCGGGCAGGAATATTGCCCAAAGCGACAGCCTGAAAGAATTTGTGATCAATGAAACGTATTCAAAACAGCTTGGCTTTTTGAAACCCGAAGAAGCACTCGGTCAATTTCTTTACTTCAACAACAAACCGTACCCCATCGTTGGTGTTGTCGGAGATTTTCATGAGCGCTCATTTCATGATCCGATTGGCCCCTCGGTCATCGGTACTTTTACCGAATTCCTTCATGACATTGCCATTAAATTATCGCCTAACACAACGCAAGAAGGCCTGAAACCTCTCCTGACACAAGTTGAAAAACTGTATAAGCAGATATATCCGGATGAGGCTTTTCAATCTCATTTCATCGAGGACGAAATTGGCTGGATGCATGAAGGGGAACAAAAAACGGCCAACGTGATGAATGCAGCCATGGTCGTTACCATATTTATTTCCTGCATGGGCGTATTTGGTCTTGCGATGTATACGGCTGAAACGCGGACCCGCGAGATAGGGATACGAAAAGTGCTCGGAGCCACCGTTGTTAACATCACCACCATGCTCAGCAAGGAATTTGCTATTCTGATCGGAATTGCGATCGTGATTGCGTCGCCCGTGGCCTGGTATTTTATGAATGACTGGCTCATGAAATTTGCCTATCGCGTCGACCTCACCGCCTGGGTATTTGTTCTTTCCGGATTGGCGGCCCTGTCCATGGGATTGCTTACTGTCAGTTTTCAAACCATCAAGGCAGCCGTCGCCAATCCAGTTGACTCCCTGAGGGCAGAGTAAGTGTTGAAGTGTTAAATCTGCACCCGGAACTTGGAACCTAAAACCAGAAACCCGAAACGATTTAGTCAAACATAAAGTAACCTGCCACAGCAAATGAAATGACCAGAATAATGTAACCCAACTTATATTCCTTTCGAACCCGATACCACATTATCCACTGCTGAAGCAAATAATGATCAGCCCGACTGCGATCGCATCCATGGTGAAACGCCAGATATTTGTAATCAACCAATTTGGAGATTGAGAAGGATCTTCCTTGCCGATCCCGTTGAATGTATGCAGGCCTCTCAACTTTCCCCACATGTTAAACTTCAGCACTTTCTGGGTTCCGGAACCATTTGTCAAATCGATATGAAATTCTCTTACGATTCCTGGGGACTCAACTCTAAATTTAAGTAACTCAGCTGTTGCCTTTTGCCGCTGAACTTCCCCGGAAATTTTTAGAAATTCCATGACCCCGCTTTCAGGGTCAGATCCTGTAGTAACGGAGGGAGGCAGCGTAAAATCGATCTTACTCTCCTGCCGCTGGTCCCAGAAACTTGCGAACTTCCAGTTACCATGATTTAACAGAAGCCCCGATAAGGAAAATATCCAGATGAGCAACAAAAGAAATAGTCCCAGATGAATATGAATCCTTCTATTAAGGTTATGGTAGGCGTTTAATTGCATTGCTTTCAAAATAATAAAATCAAAAGGGCGATGAGAGATACAAAGCCAAAACACAAGGAATAAATTCCAAGCATTCTCTCAGGTTGCAAAAAGTACCACAAGAATACACCGGTGGCTGTTACAAAAAGAATGAAATACACAAAGGCATCCGTTGCCACACGCCAGGTCTTCATTAAAACCGAGTTTCCCCTCATCCTGGCATTATGCGGTCCCGGCATCATATGCAGGTAAGTCATCCCTTTCAAAATCCCATCATCATGCGAGGTAATCAGAACCATGGCGGTTTTTGTATTGAAGGATATCCATTTGTTCAATCCTGGCTTATTTACAGGAAAGGAAAAGGTACTATCGGTCTTTGCGATCCAGTCGATTTCACCTGTAATACCCAATTGCTGAATAATTAATTTTGCAGTCAGCGAATTAGATCCCTGAAATTGAAGATTGGTTAACCGTTTCTGAATCGGTTCCGGTTCTCTCCTTGGTCGCAGCTTGTTAAAATAACCGGTGTGATTTAATACCAGAACGCTGACGCTGAATATGAGGATAAAGGGGCTAATGAATAAACCGAAATATAAATGCAGTGATCGAACTAACGAATAGTACTTTTTCACGCTATTAACAGATCAAAAACAATTTCATGAGCAATGGACGTTGCTATTTGGAAACTATTCGCTACACCTGGCGACCGATCTCCCAGTGAAGTCCAAAAGGATCTACCACGCGACCCAGACGCCATCCATGATCCTCTCCAACGGGAAATACCACGGTCGCGCCGGCCGCCACCGCCCGCGCAAAAGCAGCATCCGGGTCAGGCACCGTCAGGATCAAACGAACAGAACCGCCACCAAGCGCTTCGGGGCTGTTGCTGCCATTTTCGGGGGACTCCTGACCAAGCCAAAATTCAGCGCCATTCACTGAAAGCCTGGCCACCACGCCGTCGGTCACGTCCAGCCTGTAGACCTCGATCGCTCCGAATGCTGACCGGTAGAAGTCCAATGCTTTAAGACTATTCCTGACCGATAACCAGGGGGCGATGGAACAGGGAATAACGGTTTGCTCACTCATACTCGATAGGTTCAGTTTGTACTATCAAAGTAGTCATTATCATGTGGTATCACAATCATTTTGCCCTGCTGAGCGTGCCCGGGGCTCACTAAAACAGAAAATTATCGCTACTTTGAAGCTACAATTCCTATGTTTTTCACCGACCAAATCACCGAACTGATCGAGGACGAGCGCAAGGCCTACCGGTCTTATCTGCTATGGCTTGTTCTGATACTGTTGGTTGGCTCGATTTTCATTGCCCTCAGCCTGGTTCAGAACTGGCTTAACGATCTTGGGCCAACCCTGAGTTCCGGCTTTTTGCTGCTCCTGTCGAAGCCGCCCTTTACCGAAATGATGAAGCGAAGGGAAAAAATCAAGACCCTGAAGTCGTTGCAAAAAATGGCGCTCCTTGCCGGGCCTGATAGTAAAGAGTCAACGAAATTGAGAAGCTCGTCATCAAAACATTCAGGGACATGTTAAAAGCCTGACAAATGGAACCACAGGAAATATCCGGATTGAAGAATGAAATACGGGCTCAGGAAAAGGCCAGCACGCGAAAATTTACCCTTTACACCGGGTTCATGGTCATCCTCGGGATTTCGATCGGTGTTTGGTCGGTGTTAGAGGGAAACCGCGCAAAACGATTTCAGTTGCAAAGCGAATTAAGCCAGCGGAAAATCGACAGCCTTGAAGTAAGAATAAGAAAGGCGAATGACCGCTTGGCCTTACTCCAGGAAAAATTACTTAACAGCCATTTGATCAACAGTCACATCCGCATCGCCCTGGATAACTTCTATTCAAGGAGGTATGAGATGGCGATCAACGAATACAACCAGGCTATTATACTGGACCCTGATAACTTTGTTCTTTATGATCTGCGCGGTTACTCCCAATTACAGCTGAAAAGAATCGATGAGGCCATTCAATCGCTTAAAAAGTCGGTGGAACTGAAGCCGAATTACGCATGGGGATATTATGATCTAAGCCTTGCCTATTGGGCCGATGGGGACAAGCAGGAAACAAGAAATACGCTGCAAAAACTTCTGGAGGTCAGTCCTGAATTCAGGAGCACGATCCTTAATGATTCACAGTTTCAGGCAATCTTGAGAGACGCTGACATTAAGAAATTACTTCGCTGATTGATCCACTTTCCTCCGATCTCCCCTAACATTAAAAATCACTACCTTAACTACATCCGATGAATACCTGAGATCCCTTGAGGATTGCGATAAGTAGGTTGATCCGTAGGAAAATTCATGTCTATAAGTCTTTCCATTTCGAAGCGTGATGGAGG
>JBGPGZ010000252.1:0-6286 GCA_041484175.1 Cyclobacteriaceae bacterium
AGCAATTGTACCTCAAAGTCTTTCTTTGTCGTTTGTAATTCCAGGAGTAGTGTTCCTAATTCTTCCGGTTTTGGAATGATTATTTTTTTTCTGATTCTTTTGCTGGAATCATTTTCCAGGGAAATAAAAGTGTTGGCGCTTATAAAAAAGTCGAGTGGTTTTGTGATGCCAAGTATTTGCTTCTCCAGTTGTTTGTCGATTTGAATCTTATTGAACGCAGTATCATAGCGGAGATCATCAGGGGAAAAGTGGATCGCATGAAGTGAGTCGATCGTCAGAAATACACTGTCTAGTGTTATTTTTGCGAGAGGCTTATTGAACGCCATCGTAGCATGGAATGCTGCGGTTTCGCTGTTGATCTTTGAATCCAGCAGATCAGCCTTGAAATCTTCGTGAAGAGAGCCTGCTGTTCCGGATTTTATGTAAACGAGGGTGTCAATCTTTTGATCAAGGCTGTCAATGGCGTGAATGGTAACCGGAAGGCTGTCGCTGGGGGGAAGGTGGTGGTAGAATTTTATCTCCGAATGGTCGTCCCCAAATGTATTGAGTGTTTTTTTTCCTGGCATTGTTACCGAATATTGAGTGAGGGACTTGTTAAATTTAACCCTTGAAAATGTGTCAGTGTGACGGACATTCGAAACCAGGGGTGGTCTGGAATCGAGGCGGACTATCAACAGGGCTAATGTATCCACGCTCTTGGACAGGTTGATGGTTCCCGGCACAAATCCAAATTGCTCGGTTTTGGTTTCGAGTTTGAGATTCTTGTTTTTGTCGTCAAAAGCATAAACCCGGTATAGACCTGGTTTGAGATTGCTGATCATGAAGTTCCCTTCTTTGTCAGTCTTGGTAAAGTAAGCGGGGACATGTTTAAGAATATCAAACGTGTCGGGTGAGTGTAAGGCCACGGTAATTTTTTGTGGAATTTTCTCAGTAAGTGCGTCGGCGATTTTGCCGCGAATGCGGAGCGAATCAATGATAGGGCCTGTGCTAAAAGCGAGGCGCAAGTTGTCGGGAGGATTGCCCTCGTTCATATCCTGGATGGCTTCGCGAAATGAAAGGCTGTACGTGGTGCTGTCTTTCCAGGCTGTTTTAGGTTTAATCGTTACAGTGTTCTTTTTGAATTGAAAGTCGATATCCTTGCCCGGCGAGGGTGCGATAATGATTTCTTCTTTTGGATCTTTTAGTTTGATGAGTTCATCGAAAGTAAGGGTGATTGTCTTGCCATGATAATTTTTTTCATTGTTCGCGGGAATTGAATTTTCCAGGCGTGGGGCCGTTTTGTCTTGCGGTCCTCCGGTGGGGGTAGTCGGTCTCGCACAGGCCCAGAGAAGAAGAATCGCAATAAGTATGGATAAACAGCGATGGATCATTTGCCGGCAATGTAAATCAAGCTGGAGTAATTCATGGTTGATCGGGCCCTCCGGTTTGATGTGAATCCGAAGGAGGTCGCTTTGATCATTCCGCCAATGGTCAAGTGATTTGAGGATTTGTATTTCTCGCTGAGCAGGGACACATAATAGGCATCGAGTTTCATCGGTATAATGGCCCTCATTTTAAATCCTTCCGCTGTGAGCAGCGCCGTCATCGTGGTTTTCGTGAAATGCCATAGGTGACGCGGAACATCGTAACCTGCCCAGTATGCCTGATAGCGGAGTGCATCATTTGACTCATGGTTTGGAACTGCAATAAAAATGATGCCATCATCCTTTAATACGGCTTTTATTTCAGCGACTTTTTTTCTTAGGTCGGGTACGTGTTCTAGCACATGCCATAATGAGATAACATCAAATTGACGGCGCTGGAAGGGTGCCAAATCTCTTTCAATACTTGCGCCCGTTAATTCTTTGGCATAATGGCGGGCCTTTTCAGATGGTTCGACTCCGGAGATTTGCCATCCCTGGCGTTGACACGCGCGCAGAAATCCCCCCGTACCACAACCGAAATCGAGTATGGAGATTTTTGACTTGTATTTCTTGATCAGTCTTGTTTTCCAGCGAAGCGTAAAATTCCTGGCGAATAGGTAAATGAGGTCGATGGGTCCGGTTGGCTTTCTGCTGTGAGAAATATACTCCCTCGATTCATAGTAGGCTGGCAGCGACACGGCATCGGGTCTTGGGTTTAGAAACACGAAGGAGCAAGAAGAACACCTTACAAGACTAAAATGCTCGAGGCTGGAAGTATAATCCTTACAAACCAGGAAGGGTTCAAAGGCGGGGTTATTGCAAAGTGGGCATGCCTCGATACGCTCCAGTGCCATTTATTTACCCATGTATACCGTGAGCACAGACACATCCGCAGGGGAAACACCGCTTATGCGGGAAACCTGGCCAATGGTTTCTGGCCGGAATTTTTTAAGCTTTTCGCGGGCCTCGGAAGAAAGGGCTTTGACTTTGTCATAATCAAAGTCGGGCCATATCTTGAACGCCTCAAGACTTTCTATCCTTTCAGCAAGCTTTTGCTCACGATCGATATAGCTCTCATATTTTATGATAATCTCGGCCTGCTCAAGCAATTCATCGGGATACCGGTGGAGGGTTGCGGCGATGTCTGCGTTCACCCTTTTGAGATCTGCAAGGCCAACCTGCGGCCGCTTGATCAAATTGGCGGCAGTAATTTTTTCACGCAGGGATGCAGAGTTGAGTTCTTGCAGCTCCGGATTAACATCCGCGGGATCCAATTTCATTAATTTTAGTTCTGAGAGTAAACGGTCGATATCTACTTTCTTTGAAGTGACTTTTTCTAATCGATCATCGTTTGCGAGGCCGAGTTGATGACCCAGTTCCGTCAGCCGCAGGTCTGCGTTGTCCTGGCGTAAAAGGATGCGGTATTCGGCTCGCGACGTGAACATGCGATATGGTTCCAAGGTACCTTTGTTGACGAGGTCATCGATAAGTACACCGATGTAGGCTTGTGATCTCTTAAGGACAAAGGGCTCTTTCTCGTTGATCTTGTTGTGAGCATTGATTCCGGCCATGAGGCCCTGGCATGCAGCCTCTTCGTAGCCCGTGGTTCCGTTGATTTGTCCTGCAAAGTACAGATTATCAATAAGTTGTGTCTCAAGACTCATCTTAAGCTGTGTGGGTGGGAAGTAATCATATTCAATGGCATAACCCGGTCTGAACATTTTTGCTTTTTCAAACCCTGGGATTTTTGTGATGGCTTGATATTGAATATCCTCTGGAAGGGAAGTTGAGAATCCATTGACATAAATCTCGATTGTGTTCCATCCTTCTGGTTCAACAAAGATCTGGTGTCGTTCGCGGTCGGCAAATCGATTGATTTTGTCTTCAATGGAAGGGCAGTACCTCGGTCCTACTCCTTTGATTCTGCCTTGGAACATGGGGGATTTATCAAAGCCCTTTTCAAGTTCCATATGGACTTCGGTGTTTGTATAAGTGATCCAGCAGCTGGCTTGTTTTCTTAGGGGCTTTGTATCCGTGAATGAGAATTTGCCAGGATATTTATCGCCAGGTTGTTCTTCCATTTTTGAATAGTCGAGCGATCTGCCATCCATTCTTGGTGGCGTTCCTGTTTTCATCCGACCAGACAAGAACCCAAGCGCAATTAGCTGTTCAGTAATTCCGGTTGCCGCCTTCTCAGCGGTTCGTCCTCCTCCAAAGTTCTTTTCACCAATGTGAATCTTGCCATTGAGAAATGTTCCATTGGTAAGTACCACGGACTTACCCCTTATTTCAAGTCCGAGCGCGGTTCTAACTCCGACAACCCGCTTTTCTTTGATTATTAGACCTGACACCATTTCTTGCCAGAAATCCACATTGGGTGTCCTTTCCAATGCCAGGCGCCACTCCTCAGCAAATCTCATCCGATCATTTTGAGTTCTGGGGCTCCACATTGCGGGGCCTTTAGATCGGTTCAACATTCTAAATTGAATCATTGAATTATCCGAGATTATCCCGGAATAACCGCCAAGAGCGTCAATTTCCCTTACGATTTGCCCTTTGGCAACGCCTCCCATAGCCGGATTGCACGACATTTGGCCAATGGTGGTCAAGTTCATGGTAACCAATAGGACTTTTGATCCCATGTTTGCAGCGGCCGCCGCGGCCTCACAGCCGGCATGGCCCGCCCCAACAACGATAACATCATATTCTGGAAACATTTCCAAGGCTATTTAATTGTTTCACGTGAAACAAGGTCATTTTGGACCACCAGTTTGTTTCACGTGGAACTATCGCAAAGATAGGCAAGCTTCCTCTTTTTTTCGCATTAAGGCTTTTTCAGAGGCTTTTTTGTCGCGATAGCCAACCAAATGGAGAACTCCATGGATTACCACCCTGTGTAGCTCTTCGTCAAACGTTCTTTTGAACTTTGCCGAGTTATCCTTTACCCGATCTATGCTAATATAGATTTCCCCATTGATTGTTGTTGGGTCTTCAGAATAGTCAAAGGTGATGATGTCTGTAAGAGCCCGGTGCTTTAGGTATTGAATATTTAGCTGTAACAAATACCTATCTGAGCAAAAAATGTAACTCAAATTGGAAAGACTTTTCTTCTCCTTATTTATTACGCGTTTAATCCAGGATGAAGTTTTGCGGGGATGTGCTAGTTGAAAGTCAATTCCTTTGACAAAAAAGCAAATTGCCATTAATTCATATAAAAACTAAGCTCAACAATTCTTCCTCCATCTTTGAAGGACACCTCATCTGAAAGGTGCTTCATAAGAAAAATGCCCCTACCACCTGGTTTTTCAATGTTTTCGGGAGAAGTTGGATCCGGAAGGTTTTCATAATCAAAGCCCTGTCCTTCATCCTCTATCCTGAATTTTATAAGGCGTTCATCAAGGGAAAGCGAAAGAGATACGTTCTTTGAAGAGTCGCTCAGGTTGCCATGCTTGATCGCATTATTTACCGCTTCCGTAATAGCAATCATGATATTGCCGTAGATGTCGTCATCCAGGTGGAATTTCTCTTTAGCATTGTCAATAAAACTCTCGATCATCCGGATGTTCTCCGAAAGGGATGGAATCTCGATGTGAATGTTCTTCATTCCATTAGTTGTGGTTTCCAATTCGCTTAAAATACTCGTTCACCTCCTTCTTATAGTAAGGGTAAAGCTTAGGTGGAACGGTCTTTAGCAATTCTACTTCTTTTTCCTTTAATCTTAAATATTCCCGAAAGGCCCTTGGAATTTCCTTTTCATAGTCTTTGGCAGCCTCTCCTTTGCGCTCCTCATCCATATTTTGCTCGCGCATCGACTTTTCGGCCTCCAGGAGCCTTACTTCAATTTCTTTTTGCCTTCGGATTGTCTGTTCCGTAATCTGCTTATTAACCAAATCCATCTCCGTTTGTTCCATCTTTCCGGGTAAATCATTTCCCAGGACCTTACCCCCCTCCTGTTTCAGCTTTTCTTGCATCTCTTGAAGTGCCCTTCGAATCCGCTCTTGCTCAGCAGCCATCTTTGCAAGCTCTTCAGAGTACTGCCGTCCTGATTTACCGCTGTTCTTTAACTCCTGGATTCTTTGATTTAGCTGTTGCTGCAACTGCCCGAGATTGGGTTGACCCTGCTTTCCTTTCTTCTTCCCCGGAGACGGCATCGCCTTTGCCATCATGTCCATCATCATATCGTAATGATCGTTGAGCATGACCGCCAGATTATTGACACTGGTCATACTCAATTGCATTTCGGATCCCGCATTCGGCTTTCTCCGCTCGCGAATATGCTCGGCGGCCTTATCCAGGTGATTATTGAGTTCCCCAACTTCCTTTGTCACCACTGACCCCATAAATGGGTCCCGCTTTGCAAGATCCAATAAACTGTCCTCCAGCACCTTTGCATCATCCTTTATCTTTAACTGATTTTGCGAAAGCTGAATGTACTTTGGATCCGTCTGCTGAACCTGGTTAAAATCTTTCATCAACGCCTCCTGATCAAACGATAACTTAATCAGACCATGAATTATTTGTCGCAATCCTTCCAGGTTTTGCATATCAATTTCCATCTCCATAGAATTCTGCATCCCCTCAAGTTGCTCCTGCATCTGCTTCATCTGACTAATGGACTTCTTCTGCGGACCCGTCGACTTCTTCGGATTGCCTTGCTGCAAAGATTCCTTGCTTTGTTGCTGCGCATCCTTGACCTCATTCAACTCTTCATCGGATGGCGTTTTTGTATCCTCGTTTAGCTCATCTCCAATTTTCTCAAGGTCCTCCAGCGTTTTTTCGAATTGTTCAAATTCCTTGCTCAAAGCCTCTTGCTCTTTAGCAAGATCCTGATTGTCAGGCTTTTGATTCTTGCCCGTTGCGTCTTTATCGCTGCCTTCCTTATC
>JBGPGZ010000253.1:0-6277 GCA_041484175.1 Cyclobacteriaceae bacterium
CTGTGTTGTACCCACATCGATCCGCAATCAATTCAATCCATGAAAATTCGTATTATTATTCTTGTATTCTTAACTGCATGGTGCGCTGAAACAAATGCGCAGCAGAATATAACGACATTTATCCTGATCCGTCATGCGGAAAAGGGCAATGATGGGACTACCGACCCGGACTTGACCGATCAGGGGAGGGAGCGGGCGGCTAACCTGGTGAAACTATTAAAGGAGACTCAACTCGATGCAGTTTATAGTACGGACTATAAGCGAACACGGAATACCGTCCTGCCGGTTTCAGCGTCCAAAGGATTGACCGTTCAGGGTTACGAGCCGCTTAAAACGGAGGAAGTCGATGCCATGCTTAAAAGATTCAATGGGGGAACCGTATTAATCTGCGGACATTCCAATACCATACCATGGATCGTGAATTACCTCACCGGCAAAGACCAATACAAGAATTTCGAAGACAACGATTATAACAACCTGATCGTCGTGTCGGTTGTTGAAAGGGGTAAGACAACGAAAGTCACGTGGATGCGTTACTAAAACCATTCCCTCAACTTCTTTGTTAAACGGAGTATGTTCAGATGGATTGTTGTTTTGGTTTTTCTGCCATGCAGTGTGCAGGCCCAGCAAAAAGATGAGATCCGCAAGAGCATCTATTTTGACGGGGGAAGTTATTTTATCGATGAATTACAGATCAACGAACTTTACCGCTGGCTTGATTCGATCCCCAATATCACTGAGAAATTTGAGATTCAATTGATCAGTCATACCGATCCCGTCGGAGGCAAACGCTACAATGAATGGCTGTCGAAGATGCGCGGCGATGCCGTCAACGATTTGCTGCTTCAGAAAAAAATCCCCGAAAGCATTATTCACCGCAAAGACTGGGGCCTTGACAACCCGGTATACAGCAACGATACCTACGGGGGGATGATCATGAACAGGAGGGTGGACGTTATCTTGCACCCGGTTGTTTTTTAGTCATTGGTCATTAGTCATTAGTAATCCTAAATGGCATTGGACTTTGGACCTTGGACTTTGGACTTAGACTTTGAACCTTGGACTTTGAACCTTGGACTTTAGACCTTGGACTTTAGACCTTGGACTTTGAACTGATCCCTAATGACCAATTACCAATGACTGATGACCAGTATCGGACACCTTTTTTCACGATCGGACGATTAAAACTGTAACTTTCCTCAAAACCTTGCCGTCTAACCCTAAATGGACCATTGGCATTATTGTTGGCTAACCAGAGGAAGTCATAGACATTTGTAATTAGCGTTGCGCCTGTGCCAACCCCGATTTGATACCTGATGACCAATGACCAAGGCCTAATGACTAATGACCAATGACTAATGACCAAATAAGATGATTAAACTCCAAGACATTGACAAGTACATTGACTCCCGCTTTCAACGGACATTTATTTTAAAAGGTGTTGACCTGCAGGTGAACCAGGGGGAATTCCTCACCATTATGGGACCCAGTGGTGCGGGAAAATCCACCTTGATGAACATCATCGGTATGCTCGATGAGCCTTCGGCCGGCGAGTATTATTTTTTTGATGAGCCTGTTCATAAAATGAAGGAAAAGCAGAAGTCGGAGATGCACAAAAATTATATCGGCTTTATCTTCCAGGCATACCATCTCATAGACGAGCTCACGGTCTACGAAAATATTGAGACACCCCTCTTGTATAAAGGAGTGAATGGCAGCCAGCGCAAAAGCATGGTAGCCGAAATGCTCGACCGTTTTAACATGGTTGCTAAAAAAGATTTGTTTCCCGAGCAACTTTCCGGAGGACAGCAGCAATTGGTGGGTGTTGCCCGTGCGATTGTCGGTGAGCCCAAACTGCTCCTCGCCGATGAGCCGACCGGTAATCTCCACTCCGATCAGGGAAAGCAGATCATGGACATTTTTGAAAAACTGAATGATGAGGGAATCACGATCATTCAGGTGACGCACTCGGAAGAGAATGCGAAACGGGGGAAACGCATCGTTCGCGTAGTGGACGGCGCGATTGAGTCAGATGAAGTGGTCAGGAATTAAAAATGATTATGAGACGAGGGATTTTTATTATATGGGTTATTTCCGTCTGTCTGCAGTTTGAAAATGCAACGGTCCAGGCACAGCCGAAAGTGCTGACGTACCAGGAGGCCGTAAAAATTGGGATGTTGAACGGCATCTTATTAAATCAGCAAAAAAACAACCTGGATTTCAACCAGATGCAGAAATACTCTGGCTATGCAGGACTGGGCCCGACGCTTTCTGTTAACACGGGCGCTCAGCGCGTGAGTGGGAACACGTTTAACCAAAATGAATTAAAAGTAGTCAACGGTTTGTTTGATCAACTGACAGGTTCGGTGAATGCCAATTGGAATATATTCAATGGCTTCGGGCAGGTTAACCGGGCCCGCCAATTTGCAAGTCTTACTGATGCGCAAGCCTATTACATCAATCGCACTACCCAGGATGTCATCAACGCCGTTTCATCGCAATATCTTCAGGTTCTGTTGGACGGGGAATTGATAAAAATTGCCAAAGAGAATTTTTTGGTCCTTCAAAAACAACTGGATCAGATCAAAGAGCAGGTAAAGCTGGGAGCCCGCTCCCCCGTCGATGAATACAACCAGGATTCCCAAACAAAAGGAGCGGAAATCAGGATGCTCCAGGCCGAGATTGCCCTCGTTACTGATCGGGCGCTGCTGACACAAACGCTGCTGCTCGATCCCAATGAAGAGTTTGAAGTCGTAAAGCCGGATTGGGACGTCAATGGTATCGGCATCGATAATCTTGAACTGCCCGCGCTCATTGATGTATCATTAAAGAATAGGGGCGATTACTTACGGGCTGTCAAGAATGAAGAGGCCGCAAGATATGGTATGAACGCCACCAAGGCATCCATGGCACCTACCTTAAGCGCTTACGCGGGAATCTATTCGTCTTATAATCACGCACATGGCGATACCACCACCCGGGATTTCGGCGACCAATTCAGAATATTCAATCTTAAGAAATATGCCGGACTCCAGCTTTCGATACCCATTTTTGGAGGCAACCAGAATCTGCAAAACCGGACCAACTATGTTCAGCAAAAAGTGTTTTATCGCAACAGCCAGATAATCCGGAAGAATGCGGAGATTCTGGTCAAGTCAGACGTCTTAAAGGCTTTCAAGAACTTTGAACTGGTAAAGAGAACCTATGCCTTAACGTTGGATCAGCTGAAGTCGGCAGAAATAGCTTTCCAGTATGAAACCGAGCGATATAATCTGGGTGTGACGGACTTTGTGGCGTATGTGAATGCCAATCGCGTGTTCGTTCAATCCCAGACCGACAAAGCGCAAGCCGAGTACCGGTTGGTTTTTCAGAAAATATTGCTGGATTATGCGGCCGGTACCCTCAAACCGGAGGATATCAAGTAATAGGGCCTTCCTTTTAATCATTTTCAGAATTCTGTTTATCTTTGCGGCCCATTCAGGTAGAATGGGCCGTTTTTGATTGTTTCAGAGCGGAAATTGTTAAACCAAATTTGCGGCAGAAAGCCTGCCTGTCGCATGTAAATAGGGCGATTTTATGGCTAAAGCGCAAAAAGGGGTCGATAAGGACTCCCAATCCGAAGCACCGGTAAAAAGACCCCTTATGAACAAGGGAGCCGATGAGGACGTGGATGTAAAGACAGTCGAACTCGAAAAAGATGAACTGGCCGAATTTAAGGCGGCCAAGAAAGCGGAGGAAGAAGAAGGGATCAGCCGTGTGATCAAGGACGTCACCACCCGGATGGCCTCCACCGCCTCCAACGCTTCATTGGAAAATTTTAGTTGGGATGCATTTGATACCAAAGGTTTTGGTGAAGGATACTCCACCCAGGAACGCGAAGACTTATTAAAGCAATATTCCGGTACGGTTACTACCGTCAGCGAAAGTGAAGTGGTCAAAGGGATTGTGGTCGGGATCAATGACCGCGATGTAATCCTCAACATAGGTTTCAAATCGGATGGACTTGTGCCGTTGGCGGAATTCAAGGACATGCCCAACCTCAAGATCGGGGACGAAGTGGACCTGTTTATTGAAGAACGCGAAAATGCCATGGGCCAATTGATCCTTTCGCGCAGAAAGGCAAAGCTGGTGAAAGGCTGGGAGTACGTTCAGACCGCCCTGGACAAAGATCAGGTGATCGAAGGATTTGTAAAACGCAGAACCAAGGGGGGATTGATCGTGGATGTATTTGGGATCGAGGCGTTCTTGCCCGGTTCACAAATTGATGTAAAGCCAATCCGCGATTTTGATATTTATGTAAACAAGTCGATCGAGGTGAAGGTGGTGAAAATCAACTACACCAACGATAATGTGGTGGTATCACATAAGGTACTGATTGAAAAGGATCTCGAACAGCAAAAGGCCGCGATCCTTACCAACCTGGAGAAGGGCCAAGTGCTGGAAGGGGTGATCAAGAACATGACCAACTTCGGCGTGTTTATCGACCTGGGTGGTGTAGACGGTCTGTTGCACATTACCGATATCTCATGGGGCCGCATCAACCATCCAGAAGAGTTGCTGAAACTCGATCAGGTGGTGAAAGTGGTCGTGCTCGATTTTGATGAAGATAAGAAGAGAATTTCGCTTGGCATGAAACAGCTGACGCCTCATCCATGGCAGTCACTGCCGGCGGAAATCGTAATTGGTTCGAAAGTAAAAGGAAAGATCGTGAACGTCGCCGACTATGGCGCATTCCTCGAACTGCAGCCGGGTGTAGAAGGATTGATCCACGTCAGCGAAATGAGCTGGTCGCAGCACTTGCGCAACCCGCAGGACTTCCTCAAAGTGAGCGACGAACTGGAGGCGGTAGTATTGACGATCGACCGGGACGAACGGAAGATGTCATTGGGCATCAAGCAACTAAGTGAAGACCCCTGGACCCGCCAGGATGTGTTGACGAAGTACGCAGTTGGAACACGTCACAAAGGGATCGTTCGCAACCTGACCAACTTTGGATTATTCATCGAACTGGAAGAGGGCATCGATGGTCTGGTGCACGTATCGGATTTGTCGTGGACAAAGAAAGTGAAACATCCTTCCGAGTTCACCAAGGTAGGAGAGACCCTCGAAGTGGTGGTCCTCGAACTGGATGCCTCCAATCGCAGACTGGCGTTGAGCCATAAGCACATGGAAGAAAATCCGTGGGATACCTTTGAGACCATCTTCACGGTTGGTTCCGTTCATAAGTGTACGATCATCAACAAAAATGATAAAGGTGCGATCCTTGAATTGCCTTACGGTATTGAAGGATTCTGCTCGGCCAAGAATATCGTCAAGGAAGACGGTTCCAAAGGCGAGATCGGGGAGAGCCTCGATTTCAAGGTGTTGGAGTTTTCAAAAGACGACAGAAGGATTGTAGTAAGCCACCGGGCGATGTATTCTACGGAGGAAGAAAAGGTGCAACCACCTCAACCTCAGGTGAAGAAGAAGCCGCTTCCCCCCAAAGGCAAGACCATCGACAAGATCAACCAGGAGGCCGAGCGGTCAACCCTGGGAGACATCGAAGCGTTAAGTGCTTTGAAGGAGAAGATGAGTGCGTCAAAGGCAAAGCCAGCTGACGAAGAAGCGAAGACGGAGTAAACCGGATCTTAGAAATAGGAGAAGGTGGCCTCTGCCACCTTCTTTATTTTGTCTCCGGTAAACGATTTGTTAGTTTTGTATTTTGCAACATTGTGAGCTAGTCAATTGGTCACTAACCCTGCATTCCCAATGACCAATGACTAATACGGTCTCGTGGCCGAGCGGCTAGGCAGAGCTCTGCAAAAGCTTGTACAGCGGTTCGAATCCGCTCGAGACCTCAAAGAACCCCTATAGCAATATGCTTTAGGGGTTTTTTTATTTTTTGGCACACTTTCGGTACACTTTCCGAAAATGCCGATGCCGATTGATCACTCTCCGTGTAACCTTGAAATCTCCACGTGAATTGTTGTCACCTTGTGGTGAGCAATGCCACCGAAGTTCTCTTGCCTGGATGAAACGACGGATTGTAGGTGATGTATCCAAACCTTTGGAGGTCCTTCATAACATTGTGATAGGTAATCTTGGATCTAATCATCGACTTTTCCATGATCATCTTTCGCGAGATCGTAAATGGACTAACACATTGCGCTCCAATCCATGTCAGACACAAGGCAACATAGACGCTCACGTGAGCTGGTCTGATCCGGCTTTCTGATGTTATTCGCCGGAGGAACTCATCAAGTTGCTGAAGGTTGTCGACTTGCATGGGAGGCCAACA
>JBGPGZ010000254.1:0-6255 GCA_041484175.1 Cyclobacteriaceae bacterium
ACTCAGCGCAATTTCTTTCATCGACCCTGATCCCGCCCTCTGTAAGCGGATAAAAGCGCATGAGCAAATTGATGATCGTGGACTTTCCTGAACCACTGGGACCCACGAGCGCAATTTTTTCGCCGGGCAGAATCGTAAAGCTGATATCCTTGAGTACCGGTAGATCACTGCGGGTAGGATAGGTGAAACCAACGTGGTCAAATTGAATGGATCCGCGAAACTTCAAATCACCCTTGGAAATCGTCTGTTCATCTTGCTGATCGAGAATTTCCAGCATTCGTTCGGAGGCGCCAATCGATCTTTGTAATTGACTGTAAATATCCCCCAACCCGGCAATCGAAGCGCCGATAAATGAAGTATATAGGACGAAAGAAAATAATTCACCGACGGTTACAACACCGGACTGCACCAGGGATGCACCGTACCAACTCACTCCAACGATGCCTCCGAACAAAGCCAGTATAGAAAATGAAATAAACAATCCGCGAAACTTCGCTGCCCGGATGGCAGTATTGACAACGTCCATCAATGATTTGCGATAGCGCAGAACCTCAAATATTTCATTGGTAAATGACTTTACTACGGCAATCGACTGTAGTGTCTCCTCTACGATTACGTTCGAGCTGGCCAACTGGTCCTGCGTTTTCTTTGAGAGCCTGCGAATGAATTTTCCAAAGAACAAAGCAGCCAGGACCAACAGCGGAAACGTGAGGAGCATGAAGATTGTCAGAGCGGGCGTCAAGATGAAGATTAAAGGGATGCCGATTAGTAGCACGAGTACCTGCCTGAGCAACTCGGCCAGTGTAAACGTAAACGTGTCCTGAAGCGTACCAACATCGGACATGATGCGACTGATCAATTCCCCCACTCTCCGACTGTCAAAGAAAGCCTGCGGCAACCAAATGATTTTCTCATACACCGCATGACGTAAATCCGCGAGCGTCCGCTCACTGACGATTGAAAAAGTATAGACGCGAGTGAAGGAAAAGATGCTTTGAAAAAACAAAATGCCCAACAGCGCCAGGCCAATTTGCGTGATGGTCGTGAGAACGAAATCCGTTTTGCCCTGGGCCACATCCAGCAATTTGCCGGCAAAAAAGGGAAACGACAAAAGCGTCGCACTTGAAAAAGCCAACGAAATCAAACCGAGAATGAATATCCACCGATAGGGCAGGACAAAGCGAAAAACACCCAGTAACTTCCGCATGCTGGATACGGTGATCTGCTTCTTTTCTCCCTCCTCCAGAAATGTGCGCTTGGCCATGCTCTTCTTAAAGACGAAATCAAAACCCCTTTAGTGTATTAATGGTAAGCAATGCGCGATTGGATCGAAAATTTCATGCTGTCGCTCAAAATCATCTTTTGAACTCCTTCAACCGAATAGGAGATCAGAATCTGCTGTCCATCCGCCTCCTCAAAGTCCATCGTCAGCTTGCGTGTTGTGGCGTAAAGTGCATTCTCCTGCTGGTAGGAAGCTTCGATCTTTTTGAGATTCTTAAATTGTTTGTAATAATAAAACTTTACCTCGGGAATGGGAATTTTCCGGGTAGCCTTATACCAGCGGATGACCAAGTTACTCTTGACGTCACCCACCCCATCCTCCCTGCGATAGGCATCGCGATACGCCGGTCTCTCAAAGAGCGATAGTTGCCGAAAGACGTCGAGTTCGCTCCTCCAAAGGGTTGTGTCGGGGGTAAACGTCGATTGCCCTACTTTTCCATCCATGATGGCCACCTTGGTAACCGAAGCCTTCACCCATGACAAATGAGTTACCTGGGCTATGATAAGGCTGTCAAAATAAGTATCGGCTTGTTCAGAAGAACCTTTGCACGATGCCAACAGTATCAGGATAGGCAAACCAAAAAGAAGACTCCGCATCTTAAGCATCGATCAGCACGTTACCGTTCATCTGGTCCGGAATCGGAATACCCATCAGGGTGAGAATCGTAGGGGCCAAATCTCCCAGCTTGCCATTTTTCAATTTGCCTTTATAATTGTCATCCACCAGAATACAAGGTACCAGGTTTGTGGTATGAGCAGTATTGGGTGTGCCGTCTTCGTTGATCATAATGTCTGCGTTGCCATGATCAGCAATAATAATGACCGTGTAGCCATTTTTGCGGGCAGTTTCGGTCACTGCCTGGTTACAGGCATCCACCGTTTCAACGGCTTTTACGGCAGCTTCAAAAACCCCTGTATGCCCGACCATGTCGGGATTTGCAAAATTGAGACAAATAAAATCGGCCTCTTTTTTCTCCAATTCAGGAATGATCTTGTCTTTAATTTCATTCGCGCTCATTTCCGGCTGAAGATCATAGGTTGCTACTTTTGGCGATGGAGCCATGATCCGGATTTCTCCGGGGAAAGGCACTTCACGGCCGCCTGAAAAAAAGAACGTCACATGCGGATATTTTTCTGTTTCAGCAATTCTAATTTGCTTCTTCCCGGCTTTTGCAACGATGTCGCCCAGGGTATTTTCCAGATTGTCTTTATCAAAAATGATGTTGACATCCTTGAATGAATCATCATAGTTGGTCAGCGTGACGTAGTGAAGGTTCATCGCCTTCATCTCATGCTCCGGAAAATCCTGCTGTGAAAGTGCAAGGGTGATTTCACGGCCGCGGTCAGTCCTAAAATTAAAACACAAGACCACATCGCCCTCTTTAATCGTGGCCAGGGGCCGTTGGTTTTCATCGGTTACAACAATTGGTTTGATAAATTCGTCTGTCACACCTTGTTGATACGACCGTTCAACGGCCTTGATCGGGTCCCTTGTTTTTTCTCCAAGCCCCTTGACCAGGAGATCGTACGCCAGCTTAACACGCTCCCAACGCTTGTCGCGATCCATGGCATAATATCGCCCGATCACACTGGCGATCTTGCCAGTGGTCATGGACAGATGATTTTGCAAATCCGTGAGATAACCCGTGCCGCCTTTTGGGTCGGTGTCGCGGCCATCCATAAATGCGTGGATGAAAAGATTTTTTACGCCCTTATTTTTCGCAATGGTAACAATGCCTTTCAGGTGGTCGATATGAGAATGAACTCCGCCATCGGAGACCAGCCCGATCAGGTGAAACGATTTGTTGTTGACATTCGCATAGCGGATGGCCTCCACCATCACCGGGTTTTGATCCAATTCTTTTTCTTCAATGGCCTTGTTGACCCGGACGAGGTCCTGATAAACGACCCGGCCTGCGCCGATATTCATGTGGCCTACTTCCGAGTTACCCATTTGCCCGGCCGGCAATCCAACGGCCAGACCGGATGCCTCGAGCTTACTATTCGGGTACTTGACATATAAAGAATTGATGTAGGGAGTTTTTGCAGCATCAATGGCTGAAACTTTCACGTTCCGGGCGATGCCCCAGCCGTCGAGGATCATCAAGAGCACTTTTTTGTTCATGAAGCGTCGCGTTAAAAATCAAGATGGCAAATATAAGGCGATTCGCGGTTTTTTTTCCTGTAAAGACAGCATCCGGTAAGAATACGCCTGTTGGATATGCGATTATTGCCGTAAATTTTTGGTTCCTGCGATAATGGCATAATTTTGGTTCATACTAAACCGCTATGAAGAAGAGAATCGTGTTATTGGTTGGTTTCTTGTGTCTTTTGTCAGCAAACCTGCGGGCGCAGGCCGATATTTTTGCACCCATGAAAGATGCCCTGAAAGCCGGCAGCGCCAAGGAGCTTGCAAAATATCTCAATCAATCAGTCGATGTCAATCTGGAAGGCAACGTAAACACCTACAGCAAGGCACAGGCTGAGTTTGTGTTTCGCGACTTTTTTAAAAAACACCCTGTCAACGATTTTAGTATCGTTCACACTGGATCTTCCAAAGACGGAAGTTTGCAATTTGCCATTGGTCGCTACCTGGGGACCGGTGAAAGTTATAATGTTCTTATCCGCGTCAAGGAACTGGAAGGGGTTGTTCTTATCCACGAGATCAATTTCGTGAAGGAATGATCCGCCCGCCCTATCTGAGCGACCGGGCTATTTACGAATTTATTGATGGCGCCCTGGCCGAAGACATCGGAGAAGGGGACCACTCAACCCTGGGCGCTATTCCGCAGGGCCTTATCAGCCAGGCAAAACTGCTGGTGAAAGATGACGGTATAATCGCGGGGCTTGAACTGGCGGAAAAAATCTTTCAGCGCTATGATGACCGCCTGCAGCTTCAATTCTTTAAAAAAGACGGCGATGATATAAGAAATGGGGATGTCGCATTTATGGTGAAAGGTCCGGCGCGATCGATCTTATCGACCGAGCGGCTTGTGCTGAATTGTTTACAACGAATGAGCGGGATTGCAACCTATACCCGACGGCTTTGCAAGCTGATCAAAGGCACGAAAACCATGCTCATGGATACACGCAAGACCACGCCGCGGTTCCGGCTGATGGAAAAATGGGCGGTAGCGATTGGTGGAGGAAGAAACCACCGGTTTGCCTTATATGATATGGTGATGCTCAAAGACAACCATGTCGATATGGCGGGCGGAATCCGGCCTGCCATTGAGAACACAAAAAAATACTTGAAGGACATTGATAAGAATTTAAAGGTCGAAATCGAAGTCAGAAATTTAAAAGAAGTAGATGAGGTGATCCGGACCGGCGGAGTGGATATCATCATGCTGGATAATATGAGCATCGAAGACATGAAAAAGGCGGTTTCCCTTCTTGCCGGCAAGTATCAAACAGAAGCCAGTGGAGGCATCTCCGAGCAATCTCTGCGGACCGTGGCTGCCTGTGGCGTGGATTATATTTCGATCGGGGCATTGACGCATTCGGTAAAAAGTCTTGACCTCAGCCTAAAGACGTTCATCGGATAAGCCGGGAATTGAGATTGTGGCTATGCCTGACGCGGTTCATCAAATTTTAAAACCCCGAAACATACAAATCACGCAAATCACAGTTATTTTTGCCTCCCTTTGATGGGAGAACCTTTAGCTATGATCGTAAAAACCAGGAATTATCGCTTAGAAAAGAAGGAATACCGCCGGATGGCATTGGAGAACATCCTGAAAAAGCAATGGTGGGTAAGCCTGATTGCGCTGGCTATTTGCTTTGGGTATTTCTGGGTTCCAAGCTTGTGGTGGTTTATCGCCGCCCTTTTGGGTGCCGGATTGTTCGTGCTGTTTTGGTGGATCCAGTTTTACGGAGTTACCCAGCTGGATCAGAGCAAGATGTTGTTCGAGCGATTTTCCTTTGAAATCACCAGCCAGCAAATTGTCCTGAAGATCAATGCGCGCGAAGGCATGCCGATGAAGTGGGACCAGATCAAAAGCGCGAAAATCGGCAAAGACTATTTCTTGCTGTTTGTCAACAAGGCGCAGCTCATACACCTGCCATTCAAGATTTTTAATTCGGAGAACGAGCGAAAGTTCGTGACCAGCATCTTAAAGACCAAAGGGCTTATCAAGTGAAACCATTTCGAATTGCGATTACTGATTTGCGGGTTGCGAGTTATGGGTAGTGTAATTCCTCATTTTTGAATTGAGCGGCTTTGTCGATGAAATGGTTATAGCAATGGTCAGAAGCCGAAATCAGGACTCAGCAGATAGGAAGTTTACGCCCCAGGAGAGCCTTGTCAAAATTTACCGCTATTGCGCCTACCAGGAACGCTCGCACCAGGAGGTAAGAAATAAGTTATTTGAATACGGTCTTCACACCGGTGAAGTAGATGAACTTCTTTCGCGTCTGATAACCGAAGGTTATCTCAATGAAGAACGGTTTGCAAAGGCATTTGCGGGGGGCAAGTTCCGGATGCAAAAATGGGGAAGGATGAAGATTCAGCGCGAATTGGAACACCGCGGTCTTACAAAAAACTGCATTGGCAGGGGAATGAAAGAAATTGATCCAGGGGATTACTCAAAAACATTGAAAGAGTTGATCAAAAAGAAAGCAAAGCAGACAGCGGAGACTAATTTGTTCAAAAAACGCGACAAGGTGGCACGCTTTGCCATCTTCAAGGGTTACGAGCCGGAACTGGTTTGGGAGGTCGTGAAAGACCTGCTGACGGATTAGGTACTCCTTTGTGGGTTGTAATCCTGGTGTCTTTTGTTGCCACAAGGACACCAAGGCACTAAGGGATGAAAATCCTGTAGATATAAATTATGATTTTTTATAAAGAAAATATTACTTGCATCAACCTCATGAAATTGGAGCAATTTTGTCCGGTGACAGAATTCAGTGTTCACTCCATCCGTTTTTTGAGAACTATTTATTAATTTGAATTCTAAAATGGAACAACTCTCG
>JBGPGZ010000255.1:0-6241 GCA_041484175.1 Cyclobacteriaceae bacterium
GAAACTTCGCAAGACAATCAAATCCTTTGCGCCAAAGGCAGAGGAGGGGATCAGCTACCGGATTCCTGTCTTCAAGTACAACGGCCCCCTGGTTGCCTTTGCAGCGTTCAAGAATCACTGCAGCTTTTTTGTCATGAGCACATCGGTCATGACGGCATTCAAAGAAGAGCTCAAATCCTATGACACGGCCCCGGGAACGATTCACTTTGCGCTTGACAAACCGCTTCCCGTCTCGCTGGTAAAGAAACTGGTCATAGCCCGGATCAAAGAGAATGAGGCAATACTGTTGGCCAGAGAGAACAAAAAAATTGCCGCAAGACGATCAAGCAAAGGCCAAAAAAGAAGAACTTGAACCTGTGAATGAATGAGTGAAGATCCGTCACAAATAATTCAATTACAACAAGCTGCCAAAAATGATGGCAACGAGAAACAAGCGTAAATAAAGATAGTATGATACAAATCAATCCTTACTTGAATTTCAAAGGCAATGCCGAAGCAGCGTTTACCTTTTACAAATCAGTATTGGGCGGAGAGTTTACTGCCCTGCAAAGATTCAAAGACACACCGGAAGCAGGAAGAGTTCCTGCAGGCGAGCGGGAGATGATCATGCACATTGCATTGCCCGTAGGAAAAGGAAATATTCTTATGGCAACGGACGCATTGGAATCACTGGGTCATTCTCTGACTGTGGGTAACAACTTTTCCTTGTCCATCAATACAGAAAGCGAACAGGAAGCAGACCGGATATTTAACGCACTTTCAAAGGATGGAAAAGTGACCGTGCCACTGGCCAAAGCATTTTGGGGTTCCTATTTTGGCATGTTCACTGACCAATTTGGAATTCATTGGATGGTAAATTACGACCCGAATCAGAAGTAGGAACAGGAGAAAGCTGAAACTGATCAAAACCAATATAAATATGAAAATCGCTGTGATTATTGTCCGGATCCTGATGGGATTATTGTTCACGATGTCACCCGTCATTTATTTTTTCCATCTCATACCGCCACCGGAGCTGGAGGGTGACAATAAACTTTTTAATGAGGGTGTGGCGGCGGCGGGTTATTTGCTTCCATTATTGAAGGGGACCGAACTTCTTTGTGCTGTTGCCTTCCTATCGGGCCGGTATGTTACGCTCGCAACAGTCGTGATTTTTCCGATTGTCGTCAACATTTTGTTGTACCACGTGTCGCTGTTCCCCTCGGGTCTGCCCGTTGCGATATTCCTTTTGTTGGGAGATTTATTCCTCGCGTATAGCAACCGGAAGAATTATGAGTCCCTGTTTGTTGCAAAATAGTCTGGGCGGGGTCGGGCATTTGTGCTTCCGGAGACAGACGAATAATAAGAGGTGTGATGGTAGAAGTTTTTAAAACCAATGTGAAAGACCGGGATCACGCCAACAGGCTGATTAATGAGATACATCATGCCTTTATTGATTACCAGGCCAATTTTGATCTCGAGGATTGTGACAGGATCCTGCGCGTGAAGTGTGCGACGGGAGAAATCCTATCCTTCCTGCTGATTGATCTTTTGAAAAATGCGGGATGCAATGCAGAAGTCTTGCCTGAGGATGATACGGTTGAGAGCCCTCCGCATCGTCCTTTCTGAGAGACGATGCTTGATCAAGATAATTCACTTTGTTAATTTTGTTGTCATACTAATTAATTCGCGATGGCCGAGGAACCGTATAGCATGTATTCCTTCTTATTGGATCGCACGGCCCGCAGTGTGAAGCAATATGCCCAGCGGAGGTTCAAGGAACTCGGATTTAACATCACCCTGGATCAATGGTTGGTGTTACGGCGTTTATTTGACCATCAGGATCTTAATCAAAAGGAGTTGGCCGAATTGATTTTTAAAGACACGCCGACATTGACCAGGATCATCGACCTGCTTTGTAAAAAGAGGTTGACAAAACGAAAACTGGACCTGGATGACAGGCGCTGTTTTCATGTAGCCTTGACGCCGGCCGGACGTGCAAAAGTGGAGAAATTAATGCCCCAGGTAAGGGGAATCCGGCTGAAAGCCTGGGAAGGACTTAGCGTTCGCGACTTCCGGCAATTCAAACGCATTCTGAATGCCATTCATTTAAATTTGAAATAATGCCTGCTTCTGGGTACCTTTGTTTTCAAAATAGTTGTTATACGAATTATTCGTGTACACTGAATAAAACGCAGTTTGAAAAATGGTTGAAACAGATATTTGCATCATTGGAGCAGGACCCATCGGTCTGTTTGCCGTATTTGAGGCGGGTCTATTAAAAATGCGCTGCCACCTGGTCGATGTGCTGCCGCAGATAGGAGGACAACTTTCCGAGATCTACCCCAAAAAGCCCATCTATGATATTCCGGGTGTTCCAGAAATAAAGGCGGAAGAACTCATCGCTCAACTTCAGAAGCAGATAGAACCCTTTAAGCCAACGTTTACTTTAGGGGAGCGCGTTGAATCCCTGACAAAACTTCAAAATGGAAGTTTTGTTTTGATAACGTCCGATCATACGGAAATAAGGGCCAAAGCAATTGTCATCGCCGGCGGGTTAGGGTGTTTTGAACCCCGAAAACCAGCGTTGGATAAATTGGAAGATTTTGAGGGCAAGGGTGTCGTTTACATGGTTAAGAATCCGGAGGAATTCAGGGATAAAAAAGTTCTTATTGCCGGTGGAGGAGATTCTGCGTTGGATTGGACCATCTTTCTGGTCAATATCGCAAAACGAATAACATTGGTACACCGGACTCAATCCTTTAGGGGTTCTCTTGATTCGGCTGAAAAAGTTTCTGATTTGGCCAGGACAGGAAAAATCAACTTGCTGCTGGACACGCGTCTTGATTCTCTTCATGGAAATGGGACGTTGAAATCGGTGCGTGTAGCCAATAAGGACGGGATGATCGAGGAAATAGAAACCGACTACATGATCCCGCTTTTCGGTTTAAGCCCGAAGCTTGGACCCATTGGCGTTTGGGGATTGCATCTTGAAAGGAATGCAATAGAAGTAAGCACCGTAGATTTTTCAACGCATATCGCCGGCATTTATGCGATCGGCGATATCAATACCTATCCTGGTAAACTCAAATTGATACTCAGTGGCTTCCATGAAGCGGCGCTGATGGCGCATGGCGCTTTTAAATACATCCACCCTGATCAGAAGCCAAGTTTGAAATATACTACGGTCAGCGGTATCAATCCTTTTTAATCTAAAAGGGGTTCAAGGATAGGTCGTTCTGCAACAGGAAATCATCCTTCTGAAAAAATCATTTTAACTAAACTAAGACTCATTTCTGAATATTCCGTTTTAGCCTGTAAGGGTCGATATGCCGGGCTCTCCTGCCGGGGATGTAAATTGAATAACCCTCATGCAAAAAACGCAAACCGTTTCAGTTTACACGATCTTGGGATTACTGTTAGCATTCGTTGGGGGGCCGCTGGTGCTAAGCATATTTAAATGGGAAACTCCGCCTGGCCCGCTCACCAATTCTTTTGTGATCACAAGAGAACTATCTGTTTTCTTTGTTGCCGGCATCTTACTCTGGATCATCATCCGGGGCGAAAAGTTGGGCCTGAATTCAATTGGCTTGCATGGTAAACATTGGGGAAAGTCCATCCTATGGAGTTTGCTGGGGTACGTTCTTTGCATCGCTGCCGCGCTGTTATGCATTGGCATATTTAAATGGGTAGGGATTCAGGAAGGAGCTACGCTTAAAGGATACGAAAATCTTTCCCCGTGGGTTATGACGCTGGTAATGCTGCGGGCAGGTGTCGTTGAAGAACTGACCTACCGAGGTTACATCATGGAACGATTGGAAAAGATATCCGGAAAATGGGTTTCCTATTTTCTGTTACCGACCGTGGTGTTTGGATTGCTGCATTTTTCGCAGGGAATACGGGGTATGATCATTGCGTTTGCATTGGGAATGGTTCTTTCTTATCTATATTATAAAAAACGCGATTTGAAAGCCAACATGATTGCCCACTTTTTGGTCGACTTCATCTCCAATGTTTTGATTCCTCTCTTTAATGCTTAGTCGGGGAGGTGTAGCCTTCATTATTCTGCAAAGTTATATGCCATGCCAATTCCCTTTTTGAAGGCCTTTTCATAAACAATGGCTGCCGCCGCTACGTCTTGCAGAGCCGTTCCGGTACTATCAAAAATGATAACCTCTCCATTTGATTTCCGCCCTTCCTTTAAGCCAGCGATGACTTCACCTAGCTCTGCATGTACTTGTTCACGCGCGATGAGGCATTCTTGCAACGCATGATGGAGCTCTCCAATATGCGCGCATTGTTCAAGGGAATCCACGACAAGCTTACTGGTAGCGATCAGCGAGGGCTGTATTTCCTGCTTGTCTTCATTGTCAGCGCCAACGGCCGCAATGAAAGCCCCTGGCATAACATCATCTTGCAGGAGGAAATACTTTTTTGAAGGCGTGCAGGTAACACAGATGTGACTTCGCCTGACGGCCGCGCTCAAATGATCTACAGCAATCACTGAAATTTCCAATTCTTCGCTTAGTTCTTTTGCAAATTGTTGTGACAAGGCCTGATCAATATCATAAGCATAGACCGTTTCAAGTCTTCGCACTTTCATGATTGCCTTTAAAGATATCCTGCCCTGATTGCCACAACCACAAATGGTGGCAATCCTGGCATCGGGCCGGGAAAGATACTTGGCGGCAATAGCGGTGGCAGCGCCGGTGCGGATAATGGTAATTTCGATTGAATCCATCAACGCCAAAAGTCTTCCGTTACTGGCATTGCTGACGACAATGATCCCTTGAATCGTTGGGAGACCATGATGCTGTCTGTTTTGAGGAAAGTTGGCGTTGGTCTTGGCTACAAAATATTGCTTGCCGGGATCCAGCGAATCAGTCTTTACAGACAGTATTCCAGCCTTAATATGAAATCCGCCATCGGCTGCATGAACTCCCAAAATTCCAGGCGACAAGGCCTCTCCAAGAGCGTGAAGTTTAAATGAGCGCTCAACTGCTTCAATACATTCTTCCATCGTAAGGAGGGTCGCGACTTCCTTGCGCTTGATCAGCAATGTTTTCATTGATTCCATGGCCACCTGTTTATGGTTTAGTAAAGGCAAAGAATATTTATGGCCACTAACATCCGCGGTCATCGTACTGAAATTATTTGACAAGCTTAGGAAAGTTGAAAAAGAAAGTATAGTATAGAATTGACCATTTGGATCCTTTTTACTTTCCAACAAAACTCCTAAAATCCTGAAAATCCCGATATGAAATGGATTACCCGAGAGCGTCCAAAGATCGACCGTATCGCTTGTCCCTGGCTGATCAAACGGTTTGTGGACCAGGAAGCGGAAATTATTTATGTCCCCTTTGAGCAGGTGATCAGGAAGGCAAAAGAACTGGGCGCCATTCCCTTTGATTTACCGGATGTTGAGTACACACACTATGGGGATCAATGTACGTTCGACTACATTCTCAAGAAACATCAACTCAACGACCCCGCATTAAGCGCAATGGCTGTGATCGTGCGGGGCGCCGATACAGATCGTCATGATATTGCCACGCAGGCTGCAGGGTTATGGGCCATCAGTGCAGGGCTGTCGCATAATATAAAAAACGATCAGGAGCTACTTGAAAAAGGGATGTTGATCTATGACGCTTTATATACTTGGGCAAAACACCTACAACATGAAAAACACACTCAAAACCCGATCGAAAACCTATTACTGGATGTTTACAAAAAGTTCCTTCTGCAGAAATCCGGTTCGCGAAAAATTCCCACTTGGGCAAAAGAATTGAAAGAGATCATACAGGACCAGATCGATACAAACTTGAGTTTAAGCCTGAAAGAAGTCTCGCAAAGCCTCCATGTGCATCCCACGTATCTGTCTCGCGAGTTTTCCAAATACTTTGATGACTTAACCTTTGGGGACTACATCCGAAAATTGCGCATCGAAAAATCAATTCAACTTTTGAAAGACCCGAAACATTCTTTAGCGGAAATCGCGTATTTGACCGGATTTTCCGACCAAAGCCACTTTAACCGGATTTTTAAAAAGGTCACGGGGAAAAACCCATCTGTATACCGAAAAAGGGATCAGGATTAATCAGGATTTTCAGGATTGGATCAGGATTCTCAGGATTAGCGGATTTTTGGCAAAACCCTGGTTGCGATGCATCGACCGTAGAAAGAGTCTAGTAATCCCGTAATCCTATAAATCCTGAAAATCCTGATCGAAAATCCTGATCAATCCTGATCCAAAAAGTAAAGC
>JBGPGZ010000256.1:0-6232 GCA_041484175.1 Cyclobacteriaceae bacterium
AACAACAGGATGGTCGACGACAACCTGACGGTAGAGGGGCCCCAAATAAAAGTCATTGGTCATTAGTAATTAGTAATTAGTGGATAGGAGTAGCCAATTGACCGATCCATCAATCACTAATTACCAATTACCAATTACCAATTACTAATTTAAGCGAGGTTATGGTAAACGTTCTGGACATCATCATCCGCTTCGAGCGCGCCTATGCATTTCAGTGCATCATCCTGTCCGGCTTCGGTGAGTTCCTTTGTGGTGGCGGGGATATATTGTAGGTCTGAACTTTTTGCCTCCAGGTTTTTGGATTCCAGGAACTTAAGCATGTGGCCAAACTCAGTGAACCTGGTGTAGATGATGATTTCGTCACCGTCGCGCTGGATGTCTTCGGCCCCGCCATCGATCAGATCCAGTTCAAGTTCATCCAGGTTTAGTTTTTCGGCTGCAAATTTGAATACCCCTTTTCGCTCAAACATGAACGCAACGGAGCCGGAATTCCCCATGCTTCCCCCGTTTTTTGAAAAGTGCAACCGCACGTTGGCCACGGTGCGGGTGGGATTATCAGTAGCACATTCTACAATGACCGGTACCCCGTGGGGTGCATATCCTTCATAGATCACTTCCTGAAAGTCTTTTTCCTCTTTTGAGGAAGCCCGCCGGATGGCAGCCTCAACACGGTCTTTTGGCATGTTCACGCCCTTGGCATTTTGAATGACCGCCCGCAGTTTTGGATTATTCTCCGGCAGGGGGCCACCCTGCTTTACGGCAATGGCAATGTCTTTACCAATCCTTGTAAACGCTTTGGCCATCTTGTCAAAGCGGGCAAACATGGTATGTTTTCTCTTTTCAAATACGCGTCCCATGAGTTTTTCTTTCGCTGATTATTTGGTTGCAAAAATAGAAAAAGAGTTGACGTAATAGATTGCTCAGCACACCAAGTTTTGACCGTTACCGGACATTTTTGTTCGGCAGAGACCATCTATTATTCTTAATAGCTTGAATTGGTCGATTGAAAGGCATTTTTATATGGCATCGCGATTGTTTTAAAATTCAATGTGCAATCTCCAAAGTCTAAGGCCCAAAGTAGTGTATTAGTCCTTGAGCCCCGAAACCCGACTACGCTGAAACAGCTTCGTCGGGCAGGCCCGAAACTCCGAAACCAATCAAATCATGCTGACAAATTATCTGAAAATCGCGATCCGGCATCTGTGGAAAAACAAGTTATTAACGTTTCTGAATCTGGCGGGTCTTACAACGGGCATAACGGTTTTTGCCATGATCATGGTCTGGGTAAACCACGAGTTTAGCTTTGACCGTTTTTATCCTGACGTCAATCGCACCTACCGTATCCACAATACATTTTTTAGTGAAAGCGAATCATTTTCGCAGGCGCCTTCCGGCCCCGGGATTGGAGAGCACATTACCGAAGAAATACCCGAAATTGAAAGCGCTATGCGCGTGGGGGGCGAATCGGCCAAGGTGAGGGTAGGGGAAAACATTTTTTTTGAAAACGAGATTTCCCTGGTAGACTCTAATTTCTTCAGTTTTTTTGGTCATGACCTGCTCAAAGGCGATCCTGCTACCGCACTCAACAATCCCAAAAGTATCGTGCTTACGGAAGGTATGGTCAAAAAATATTTTGGAAATGAAGAAGCCCTTAATAAGATCGTCCAACTGGATGACAAGATTGACCTTACAGTCACCGGAGTGATCGTCGATCCTCCAGCCAATGCATCGCTGCGATATGATTTCCTGATGCCGGTCGATTACCTCAAGCTAAAATACAATTGGGACGGTTATAAAGACCAGTGGTTGGGTGGCTGGATGTATACCTATATAAAGGCCCGCGATGGTGTTTCGAAAGATTTGCTTGAGAAAAAAGTGAATGACGTAATTCATAAACATTCTGAAAAGGAGTACAAGGAATACAAAGTCTCCTACACGTACACATTGCAACCGATGGCCGATGTTCACCTGCATTCATCGCTTCGCTACGACCATTCAACCAATGGCAATATCATCCAGGTTTATATTTTTGGTACGATTGGCATTATCGTACTGATCCTGGCCTGTATTAATTACACCAACCTCGCAACGGCTGCTTCGCTTTCAAGGGCAAAAGAGGTCGGGCTACGAAAGGTAACCGGGGCTCAATCCGGGCAAATTATTTTTCAACACCTTACCGAGTCCGTATTGCTGAGTCTGGTGACAGTCATCTTTTCTTTGGCGGTGATGGAAGTTTTTCTCAAACCTTTTGAGCTGTTGACACAACGCGAATTTATCATCAACCGGCCTCTGGTGGCGGGAATTGTTTTGGCGGTCGGCATCCTGGTCGGGATCGTCGCAGGATTCTATCCCTCCTTTGTACTTTCTTCGCTAAAGCCCTCTGGAATATTAAAAGGGAATTTCAAATTCAGCCTCAAGGGTCAGGAACTCCGGAAGGCGCTTGTCGTTTTTCAATATACGGTCACGATTTCCTTGCTGATTGCGCTCCTGATCGTTAATCAACAACTTTCCTTTATTCAATCCAGGAACCTGGGCTATGACAAGGAAGCTGTCATCAACATTGACTTCCGGGGAGTTCAGAAAGTACGCGACCAGTTTGCCAATCTCAGGAATGAACTGCTGGCGTATCCCTCTATTAAGAATGTTTCGGCACATAGCAGTACGCTGGGCGGAGGACTCGGCAACAGCATTACCAGCACGGAAAACGCAAAGGGTGAAGAAATTTCTACCAGCCTCTATGATATGCGAGTCGATGATCATTATTTTGATACCCATGGCATGAAGTTGGCGGCAGGTCGTTTTTTCTCTGAAGACTTTCCATTAGATTCCACCCATTCGGTGATGGTGAATGAAGCTGCTGTCCGGAATTTCGGATGGGGTGCGCCGGAAAAAGCCATCGGTAAACGATTTTGGTCTGGTAAGGACGTCCGGTTTGTTGTCGGTGTAGTAAAGGATTTTCACTTTGAAACGTTGAGGAAACCGATTGATCCCGTTTTGATCCTTCACACCCTCAAGAATTTCAGCATGTTGTCGCTCCGCTGCGATAAGAACAACCTTCCTGAGTCGATCTCCAGCCTGGAAAGAACCTGGAAGAAGTTGCTTCCGGATACACCACTCAGTTATTCCTTTCTTGACCAGGATGTTGATCGCGAATACGGCAGTGAAAAATCATTCCAGTCGGTATTTAAGATCTTTTCTGTGATCTCGTTTGTAATCGCTTCGCTGGGTTTATTCGGCCTCACTGTTTACGCCGGACAGAGCAGGACCAAGGAGATCGGCATCCGCAAAGTACTGGGAGCCACCGGGAGTCATGTTTTACTATTGCTCTCCAGGGACTTTATGATACTGGTGCTGGTATCATTGTGCATTGCTATTCCATTGGCCTGGTATGCCATGGAGCAATGGCTCAAAGAGTTTGCATTCCGGATCGAGATCAGTGTCTGGACCATGGCCGGAGCCGCTATGATTGCCCTGGGAGTTGCTTTTCTTACGATGGCCTACCAGGTGATAAAATCGGTATTAAAAAATCCGGTGGATTCTTTAAGATATGAATAGGCCTATGTTTAATGTCTAAAGTCCAATGTCCAAAGTTCAATTTTGTTTAAACCATTTAAACTTCAAACCCTAAACTTTAAACCCTAAACTTTAAACAAGTTATGATCCTCAATCATTTAAAAGTCGCTTTCCGCAACATACTAAAGCAAAAGGCCTACAATAGTTTGAATGTCATTGGCCTTGCTACGGGTATTGCGGCCGGCTTGATTATCGCGCTGCACCTGCAAGAAGAGTTGAGTTATGAAAAGAAGTTCAAGGATTTCAATAACATTTATCGCATCCACTCGGAAGGGTGGGCGAAGAGTTGCCCGCCGCTGGCTATCCAAATGAAGGAAGGACTACCGGAGACAGAGGCCGTGGGGCGTTTTGCATTTTATGGAACGCTCGTAGTCGACACCGATGACCATAATCCGGGTGAAGTAACCGGCTATTATGCCGACTCGACGGTGATGGATGTGTTCGGATTCGATGTTGTTGATGGCGACCGCAAACAGGCGCTGACAGCAGTCAATACCGCTGTGATAACACGACATGTGGCAAAGCGTTACTTCGGCGAACAGGACCCCATAGGAAAGATATTGCGTTTTGATAACAGACAGGAATTTCCTGTTACTGCCGTCATTGAGGACTTACCTGTAAACTCGCATCTGAAGTTCGACTATCTCATCTCGATGCCAACCTTTTACAAAAATATCCCTGATAACTGGACCAATAACCGCGATTGGATGGTCATGTATACCTATGCGCGCTTTAAGTCCGGCGAGGAGTTTACAAAAACGACCGGGAGGATGCCGGAATTCATCCACGACTTTTATGAAGGCTGGGGGAGTCGCGATGAGATGGTGGCAAATCAGGCTTTGAAGTTTCAGCCATTGGCAGATATCCATCTCCGGTCCAACCTGGAGCAGGAAATGGGAGCCAACGGGAGCATCATCTATGTTTATATATTTATGGCCGTAGAAATCCTGATCCTCGTGGTGGCGAGCGCCAATTTCATGAGCTTGTTCACAACGCAGGCCATCAAGCGAATGAAGGAAGTAGGCATGAGAAAGATCCTGGGCGCCAAGCCGCGACAACTGATGGTTCAATTCCTTACCGAAGTAATTGTCCTCACGTTTCTTTCGTTGATACTGGCTGTTGTTTTTTACCAATTGGCACTTCCCTTCTACAACAACTTGAGCGGAAAATCATTGGGCGTATGGCAGGTATTTGAGAAAGAAAACCTGCTTGTTATCGGTGCGATCCTGGCGGGCATTGTTGTGATCTCGGGATTGTATCCTGCATTTTTTATTTCAGGATTTAAGGCGGGATCTTTTCTGCAGGAAAACAAGCTTCCCAGTTCCATGCCAAACCGTGTCCGCAACGGTCTCGTCATCTTTCAATTTATCGTTTCAATTTCGCTGGTTGCCGCCACCTTCTTGGTTCACCAGCAAATGAACCTGCTCCGGAACAAAGAACTTGGGTTTGATAAGGACCAGGTTGTGAATATCAAATTATACGGTTCGCTCTGGTGGAAGGCCACGAACGAGGCGGATGTATTCAAGAATGAATTCCTGAAGAATCCCGACATCGTGGCGGTCGGCAGGGTTGGAAATATGGTGGGCGACGATTTGAGTGTGGAGACGGTCGTACCTGAGGGAAGGGAGCAGGAATCGAACACAATTCCCTCCGTGCGCGTACTCCGCATGGACGAAGATTATCTCGATGTCATGAATATTCCCCTGTTGGCAGGGCGGAATTTCTCACGTGAAATAAATGATTCCGCCTCCTTTATCATCAATGAGACGGCGGCGAGGGTCATGGGTCTTAAAGAAACGGTCGACCAAAGGCTCAACAACCTGACCATGAACTTGCGCGGAAAGATAATCGGTGTCGTGAAGGATTATCATTTTACCTCGTTGCACAACAAGATCGAACCGCTCGTGATGGAATACCGGCCGGATTGGACGGGGTTCCTTACTGTGAAAATGCGAGCGGGAAAAACGGGGGAGACTCTCGCTTATATCAAAAGCACCGTAGATAAACTTGCTCCCAACACTCTTTTTGTCTACGATTTTTTAGATGATCGCCTCGATGCACTGTACCAATCCGAAAATGCGATGGGCAAGGTATTTGAATTTTTTTCGGCTCTGGCCATCATCATAGCCTGTTTGGGGTTGCTGGGCCTTTCCGCGTACACGATTGAGAGCAAGACTAAGGAGATCGGGATTCGCAAGGTGTTGGGCGCCACGGTACCCGGCATTGTTGTGATGGTTGGGTCGCGCTTTTTCCGGCTGCTCATCGTTGCTTTTGTTATTGCCGTACCGGGGACGTGGTATGGCATGAACCGCTGGCTTCAAAACTTTGCTTATCAGATTGACATTCAATGGTGCGTATTTGCCTTAACGGGATTGATCATCATTACCCTTGCAGCCATCGCCGTAGGATTGAATACAGTCAAAGCCGCAGTGAGAAACCCGGTAAAATCGCTTCGGTATGAATAATCGGTCATTTAGTCATTTGGCCTTGGTCAGTGGTAGATGCGGTCTTAACAACAAATTGGGCTTGGCGAGTACGCTAGGATTAAATGCCATGCCACTCACATCTGGCACTAACTTAGACCCATAACCGCATCCCCTAATGACCAAGGCCTAATGACTAATGACAACCGGCTGTCGGGTACTGAAATAAGTTGACC
>JBGPGZ010000257.1:0-6187 GCA_041484175.1 Cyclobacteriaceae bacterium
AAATGTTTCTTCTCCCATTGAAACAGGTGACGCTCAAATTCATTTCCGAAAACTGCACCCTGGTTACCAATATCGAGTGGCGTTGAAATCAAAATATGTTTTCCTTTTGGTACACATTGCTCCAATAATTCCAAACCGTCTTTTTCTGTGAAATGTTCCAAAACGTCGATGACCAGGATCAGGTCATATTGGCCTAATATGGGAACGATGTCCAATGCGTTTCCAATATGAATTTCATCGTAATAGTAGCGATTGCCGGTGTTGACATACTCCGAAAATGCTTCAATGCCGTCGATTTTTATTTTTCTTACTTCGTAAGGTTTATAGTCCAGCCCAAACTCCAAAAACTCCCGGGCCAAAACACCATATTTTCCATATCCAATTCCAATATCCAACACCGAACGAGCCCGAAGGAGGGACATCATTTCAACAATTCTGCCGATTTGGGAGTAATGACTAGTGGGCATGATTCAACAGATGTAAATCTGCTGGTCAATATACGGGAAGAAACTTACTATGCGACAAAGGTCATGACCCTGAATTCTTACGCCCCTTGAGCAGAATATGAAAATGGTGGGCGGAAAGGCGCATTGATTCAATGAAACAGTCCTCCGGACAATTTGGTGAAGACGACCGCTTGGTTAAGGACGTCCCATTATCTTTCAATTTACTATACCAAAAAATGGCAATTATGATCTTATCTTTAGTCCGTGAACAAGGTTATTCTTTTTAATCCCCGCAGCGCAACGTCTAAACATCGCATACCCAATTCCATTCTGCAAGTGGGAGCCTCCATACATGGAAAATTCGATTATGTGCTGGTGGACGGTAACCTTGAGAAAGATTCCTGGACGGCGATTCAAGCTTATCTTGATTCCGGCCAGTTCCGTTATTTTGGATGTACAGTCATGCCTGGGCCGCAATTACTACAAGCCATACCTTTTTCAAAACGAATCCGGGATCGTTATCCCGAAATAACCATCATCTGGGGCGGCTATTTTGCATCCAACCAATATAAATCCGTGATCCGCGCACGCTATGTGGATTACATTGTCAACGGTCCGGGCGATGAAGCGTTCCCTAAATTGCTCGATGCGTTGGAAAAAAAGGAAACGGTTGAATCCATTCAGAATTTGATCTTCAAAAAAGATGATCAAATTTTCAAGACACCTTTGGGGGCGCTGTCGGACCCCGACATTTTACCGCAACTTCCGTATGTATATCTGAATCAACTGTACCCGATCAAGCGCTATCTCGGCAAAACGTTTCTTGGAAATAGGACTGCGGCTTACCATTCAAGTATGGGGTGTCCATTTACGTGTTCCTTTTGTGCGGTAGTGCCGCTCTACAACGCGCGTTGGAAAGGAAAATCTGCTCCCCTTATCTACAAGGACATTCAATACCTCGTAGACGAATATGGGGCGGACGCTGTTGAGTTTCATGACAATAATTTCTTTGTCAGTGAAAAGAGAACAGTTGAATTTTCCAGGCTCATCCAGGGAAAAAAAATCTCCTGGTGGGGTGAGGGCCGCATCGACACCATAGACAAATACAAAGACGAATCCCTCGTGCAAATGCGTGAATCAGGATGCCGCATGATTTTCTTTGGCGCCGAGACCAGCAACGATGACTTGCTGAAAAAAATGGACAAGGGCGGAACCCAAACGACCGCTCAGATGAGACGGTTTGCCGCCCGGTTAAAAAGGTTTGATATCATTCCCGAATATTCGTTCGTGTTGGGATTTCCCGCCGAAACTCCTGAGAAGGTAATAGAGCAAATCGATCGGGACATTGCTTTCATCAAAGAAATAAAAGAAATCAACCCCGACACTGAAATCATTATTTACGTCTACAGTCCAGTACCTACAGAAGGATCAGAATTATACGAAGTGGTGAAAAAATCGGGATTCAAATTCCCCGAACAACTTGACGAATGGCTTGATCCTGCCTGGCAGAATTTTGATTTGCGTAAAAACCCGCTTACTCCGTGGCTTCAGCCGGAAATGGTCGATAAAATATTGGGTTTTGAAACGGTGCTCAACGCCCGCTTTCCAACGGTATCGGATTTCAAAATCACGCCCATTCAAAAGAAAGTGATGCGATGGCTCTCCCACGTCCGTTACCAAACGAATTTCTTCCATTTTCCTTACGAATTAAAGGCATTGCAAAAGTTTTGGCTCAAATACCGACAACCAGAGATTGAAGGCTTTTATGTGGAATAGTCCATGAAAGGCGTATTTCGAAAAATCCTGTTGCCACTCCCTTCGCTTGTACGATGGTATCTTTCAAGGAAACGCGTTTACCGTTTTCGTGATTTAACCATTGAGGTATTCCCAGGTGTATTTCATCCTGGCATTTTCTACAGCACAACCTTTCTGCTGCAATTTGTGGAGAAACAGGTATTGCGAAATTCCACCGTATTGGAAGTTGGCGCAGGCTCCGGAATTATCTCTTTGATGGCAACGAGAATGGGCGCATCGGTCACCGCTACTGACATCAGCAATAAAGCGATTCAGAATATACATCAGAATGCCAAAGCAAATAAGGTAACCCTGTCAGTCGTCCAATCGGATCTCTTTGAAAGACTCCCTCCACAAAAATTTGATTGGATTTTTATCAACCCCCCATATTATCCCCGTCAACCTATCAAAGAAGAAGAATTTGCGTGGTTCTGCGGGGAGCATCACGAGTATTTTATGAATTTTTTTGAGGGACTTGCTCCCTTCATTTCAAGCCATACTCAAACCATCATGGTGCTTTCTGAAGTGTGCGATCTCGGAAGGATCCTTGAGATCGCAGTTAGTCACGGATTTGAGCTCATCAAAATATTGGAAAAGAAAGTTTTGATGGATGGGAAAAACTATCTCTTCCAGATTAAACCGATTGTGTTAAACCAAGGTGGAGCGAGCACACACACCGTTGGCAAGTGAGGTCCTTGTCGATGTCCAATTTTTTTCGGAATGATACGGCCCTCGGTGAATTGATGATTTCCTGAAAGCTATTTTGATAAATATTTCCATAGGCCTTATGAAAAAAGCAGGGTAGCACATCCCCGTTCGATTCAATGACAGCCGAAATCCACGGCGCATTGCATTTCTTCGACGGAAATTTTTCCAAGCCTAGTATCGCCAGATAATATATTGCCAAGGCTCGCATTTTAGCGGGACTTTCCGCAATAAACTTTTGTTCATATTCTTCCTCAAAATCTACAAAACTTTTTTCCAGGAGCGCGCTCAATTCAGCGACCTCCGAGGCAGTCAGCGCCACTTCAGAAACCCGCTCAACTTTCCAGGGATCGGGTCGATTGAATGCTTCCGAAGTGACATCCGCCGCAAGAAATGAAATTTGGTCGAGACCAAGATCCTTGGCAGCCCGAACGATCCCCGGAAAATCCCTGAAATTTTTCTTTTGCAAAACACTTCGGCCTGTTATCCGGAATCGGGCGCTTGCCGTTTTCAATGCCTTCACTCCTTCCTCTAGTCTCTCAAATGCGTTTGGAATGTTTCTAATCAGGTTATGAATTTCCCGACTGCCGTCCAGGGATACGATTAGGTCGTCACAGTGCTGCAAGACCTCCTTTGCGTGCTGCTTCAATGTGACACCCGTTGAAAGCAAACTTATTTTTACATCAATCGAGTGAAGCAAATCACAAAACAACCAAAGATTGGAGTGCATCAATGCTTCTCCACCCGATAAGGCAACCTTCTTAAGGCCAAGTTTCCTAAATGCAATCAAATGTTTTTCCAGCTCCTCAGCGGCAATCTCCCTCTTTTCGTGATTGGCTTTCCAAATATCGCACATTACGCACCTGCAATTACACCGGCTGTGAGGCATCAGCACCAGAATGGGAAGTGTATGAATGTGATGGGTTATTCTGTTTTTCAGTCGCTTCAGCATGATGGTCTCATGGACAAAGAGGGTTCAAAATCCGATAATTGCTCGTTTTGCAATTCTTAGAATCGCTTTGAATTACTAAAGGTATCCTGTAACCCTTAAAGCACCAACTCAGCAACAATCGCGACAGAGGCTGCTGCGACGGCTACTCCCATCTTGCGCCCATTAAATTTATGATCAAGACTGCTCTCAAAAACAATGGTCGTAGAAATATGGAGGAAATTGCCGCTTACAAGAGCGAAGAGAAAAGTAAAGGCTCGTGCCGACATGGCTTCCCGGGCTAGCAAAAAATCACTCAAATAAAGGCCTGCCGGAGATGCGGCGGCAAACAAGATCAAATAAGCCAGGGCCGTCTTTTTGCTTTTGAGTTCACATAATAGTACTGACATCAGCGCGAACGCCTCCGGTGCCTTATGGAGAAGGATTCCCCAAAGCAGCGTGGAGGAATCATGGTGGTGCTCTACGGTTCTTGGATGCGCCAGCAAACCACCTTCCAGCAAGGCATGCACCCCCAGCGCAAACAATACCAGCATGGCCGAAGACGCCCTGTGGTGATGACCCGCATCATAAACATGGATATGACCATGCTCGACCCCGGTTGACAAAAACTCAAGCCCTTGCTGCAGGAAGAACCCAACCAGTACAAACATGCCAACAAATCCCGGCTGGGCATCCTGGTGAAAAAGTTCGGGCAGAATGTGAATGATGGTAATTGAAAACAAATAGGAACCTGCAAATACCAGCGCCAGCTTGTAGTTCCCGTTGCTGATCTTCGGAAAGTAAAACGCCAACCCGCCTGCTCCAAAGGCTACAAAAAAAAGAATGAGAATGTCTGTCAGCATGCCATTGGGGGAAGCACCCTTTGTGTTTTCTTCGTGACTTCTTTGTGTTTTTGTGGCCACAAAGAGACAACACCACTTGCAAACCGGTTATACACCTGTTCTATTTTTTAAGAATCAGGTTGCAATTTAATTCTTTAACTTTATTCAGCTAATAAAGTTGATCGCCGGAGCTTCTCAGTTATGCCGGGAGCTGGCAATTTATAACTACTTTTAGCCAAGAATCAAGACTATGCGGGAAGACTATCTAAAGGCTGGCAACGAAGGGCACGGCGAGGAAGAAAAGGAAATTGAAAGAGCCCTCCGCCCGTTGTCTTTTGCCGATTTTACAGGGCAGCAAAAAGTCGTGGATAACATAAAAGTCTTTGTACAAGCTGCCAAACAGCGCAACGAATCTCTTGATCACGTGTTATTGCACGGCCCCCCCGGCCTTGGCAAGACTACGCTGTCGTTTATTATCGCCAATGAACTTGGATCCAGCATCAAAGTCACCTCGGGGCCGGTCCTTGATAAACCCAGCGATCTGGCGGGTCTGTTGACCAACCTGGAGAACCATGATGTTTTGTTTATCGATGAAATCCACCGGCTTAATCCGATTGTGGAGGAATATCTTTACTCGGCCATGGAAGACTTCCGGATCGACATCATGCTGGATTCGGGGCCAAATGCACGATCCGTACAGATCAATTTAAACCCCTTCACCCTTATTGGAGCGACTACCCGCGCCGGTTTATTAACCTCACCACTCCGCGCCCGGTTTGGGATCAATGCCCGTCTGGAGTATTACGATTCTCAGCTTTTAACAAAGATCATCAACCGATCGGCGGGTATACTAAACACCCATCTTGAAAAGGAGGCAGCCTATGAATTAGCCCGTAGAAGCCGCGGCACACCGAGAATTGCAAATAACCTTCTTCGGCGTACCCGCGACTTTGCCCAGATCAAAGGAGACGGAACTATTACCAAGGCGATTGCGCAATTTGCTCTGAAGGCCCTGGATGTTGATGAAAACGGATTGGACGACATGGACAACCGGATCTTGACCACCATCATTCAAAAATTCAAAGGGGGTCCCGTTGGTCTCACCACCATCGCCACATCGGTTGGTGAAGAAGCGGAAACGATTGAAGAGGTGTATGAACCGTTTCTAATCCAGGAGGGATACATCAAGCGGACCCTGCGCGGAAGGGAGGCAACAGAATTGGCTTATAAACATTTAAAGGTTGCCCCGCCGGCCTCCAGGGGTCCGGGGTTGTTTGATTAGCCTCACCCCTGCCACTCTCTAAATGGAGAGGGGGGCTGCAGAATGGAAAGCATAACAATTCAAAGAACGCAATTCATCAAAGCCACTGCGCGGGAACTTGGCTTTGGTTTTTGTGGTATATCCAAGGCTGAGTTTCTTCACGAAGAGGCGCCCCAACTCGAAGAATGGCTCAGGCGCGGGTTTCAGGGCG
>JBGPGZ010000258.1:0-6187 GCA_041484175.1 Cyclobacteriaceae bacterium
CTCAACCCAAAGCTATTAAATTAGCACCATGAATCCGCAATGGCATTATGAGCAAATTGCGAATGGCCTGGCCGAACAAGGTTATGCTGTGATCGATCACTTCTTGACCCATGACGATATAGCGGGTATCCTGCAGCTGGACGAATTCCGGAACCGATTGTTACAATTCAAAAAGGCAGGCGTTGGAAAATCCTCATCCAGACTCATCAACGAAGAGATCCGCGGAGACTATATCGCGTGGATTGATCGCGACAACGCTCGCGAAGAATTGAAAAGATATCTCATCCGGCTGAATGAAATGATTTCCTATTTGAACGAAAACCTTTTTCTCAGCCTGAAAGATTACGAAGTGCATATGACCGCTTACCCTGTGGGCAGTTACTACCGCCGTCACATCGACCAGTTTAAAGAGGATGACCACCGGAAACTATCCGTGATTTTTTATCTGAATGAAGATTGGAAAGAGGATCATGGCGGCCAACTCAGGATGCATGTTGCCGGGGGGCCAAAAGATTTTTTCCCGCAAGCAGGGCGGTTTATTTGCTTTCGAAGCGACCAGATAGAACACGAAGTGCTGCCTTCTACACGAGAGCGGTTAAGCCTCACGGGATGGATTTTGGATCAGCTGGCAGAATTGCGCCATCTTTGACGGCGTTGGGCTGCCGCGGGAACTTTCTAGTCTATTTTAACCTGCTATTTTATTTCCGATTGGCAAACCAGCCGTTAATTTTGTCACTTAACCCTTTTTCCTTATGAGCTTCCGAATCGAAAAAGACACCATGGGCGAAGTCCAGGTGCCCGCAGAAAAATACTGGGGTGCGCAAACCGAGCGTTCGCGCAACAATTTCAAGATTGGCCCCGAGGCGAGCATGCCCAAAGAGATCATTTATGCCTTTGGGTATTTGAAAAAGGCGGCTGCCATGGCGAATCATGAGCTTGGCGTGCTACCGGCAGATAAGATGGACCTCATCAGCAAAGTTTGTGACGAGATCGTATCGGGTAAATTGGACGGAGAATTTCCGCTGGTAATCTGGCAAACCGGTTCGGGAACCCAAAGTAACATGAATGCCAACGAGGTAATTGCTTACCGCGCCCATGTGCTTTCCGGTGGCAAACTCGCGGATGAGAAAAAAGTACTGCACCCGAACGATGATGTGAATAAATCACAATCATCCAATGATACCTTTCCTACCGCCATGCATATCGCCGCCTATAAGCAGGTAATGGAAGTAACAATCCCCGGGATGAAGAGACTCCGTGATGCGCTGGCAAAAAAATCATCCGAATTCAAAAATATTGTGAAAACCGGCCGCACGCATTTTATGGACGCTACCCCATTAACGCTCGGCCAGGAATTTTCGGGCTATGTCCAGCAAATAGACAACAGCATTCGCGCGATCAAAAATGCATTGGAGGCCGTGAGTGAACTTGCTCTGGGGGGCACCGCCGTAGGAACCGGATTGAATACACCCAAGGGCTATGATGTGCTGGTGGCAAAGAAAATAGCCGAGCTCACCGGCTATCCTTTCATCACAGCGCCCAACAAGTTTGAAGCGCTGGCGGCGCACGATGCCATGGTGGAACTATCCGGGGCGTTAAAACGCTCATCCGTATCCTTAATGAAAATTGCCAACGATGTCCGCATGCTCAGTTCTGGTCCGCGATCGGGTATAGGAGAAATTATCATTCCCGATAATGAACCCGGTTCCTCCATCATGCCGGGGAAGGTGAACCCCACCCAGCCCGAAGCGCTAAGCATGGTATGTGCCCAGGTGATAGGCAATGATGTTGCAGTGAGCGTGGGAGGGGCCACCGGTCATTTTGAATTGAACGTATTCAAGCCCGTGATTGCAGCCAACGTCCTTCAGTCTGCGCGGCTGATCGGAGACGCCTGCGTTTCATTCACCGAAAGATGCGCCGTTGGCATAGAGCCAAATCTGCCTATTATCAAGCGGCATCTGGAGAACTCGTTGATGTTGGTCACTTCTCTCAATACGCACATCGGCTATGAAAATGCCGCCAAGATTGCCAAGAAAGCGCATAAGGAAAACAAGACATTACGTGAAGCGGCGGTTGAACTGGGGCTCGTAACACCTCAACAATTTGATGAGTGGGTCAGACCCGAGAAGATGGTGGGAAGTCTTTGAATTGATCGTGATCAGGGCGTCACTTTGGTCATCAGTCATTGGTCATTAGGCCCTGGTCATTCGTGATTCTTTTGATTCTGGATCCTGTTGATCCGATCGATTCTGAGACCTGAGACTTGAGACTTAACACCCGAAGACTTGCCCCAAATCCCTCGTGACCAATGACCAATGCCTAATGACTATTTGGGTGCGGCTCAAATATTTCTTACTTTTAACACTGAATTAACCCCCAATTAAAATGAAAACTAGAGTTTTAATCCTCTGCCTGGCCTTGATTTTTTCCGGCGCCCAAGTTTTCGCCCAACTCTCCAAGAAGGAGAAGAAAGAATGGAAGAAGAAAGCCAAAGAATACGCAAAGAACCCCGCCAACCTAAAGACGTTGACCGAAGAAAAACAGGTCGCTGACAACACGGTTACGAATTTGAAAGGTGATTTAAGCAGACTGCAATCCAGCATCAGCGATAAAGATGCAAAAATTGCCGACCTGGAGGATCAAATTTCCAAAATGCGCAGTGACCTAACATCCACCAAAGCCGAACTGGCTCAGCTGAAAGAGAATCCTCCGGTGAATCCGATGGATTATTCCAAAGGCATTATCTTCAAAGTCCAAATCGGCGCTTTCAAGAATAAGGACCTGTCCAAATACTTTGAAAACAATCCCAACTTCAGCGGAGAAGTCAAGGAAGGTGAGCCGCAACGCGTCACGATCGGCATTTTCCGCGACTACTGGGAGGCCGACACATTCAAAAAGTATTTAAGGGAAATGGGTGTGAAGGACGCCTGGATTGTTCCATATAAAGACAGCCAGCGCGTTGAAATTAAAGATGTCCTGGAGGGCGTCGTGGGGGATAAGGTACCAGAGAAGAAAGCAACCAATTAGAAAAAGAGACCGTACGTGGAAAGCAGTACTAACCGGTACTGCTTTTTTGTTTTTAGGAAAACCAGACATCGAACAACCTGTTTGGGTCAAGGAACATTATTACTTTTGCACGATGAAGCGACTTGTTTTGATCGGATTTTTCTTTTTCCCCCTCCTTATTCAAGGGCTGGCTCAAATCCGGTTGAATACACTCCTGATTGGACGCAACGAAGTTTATGAGCTGCAGGGGACCGATATCATTGTAGTGGATACATTAATCCTCCGCGACTCCGCCCGTCTCGTGTTGAATAGTTCAAAGCAAGACAACTTCATTCATGCCAAGAAAATGATTGTTGGCAAGGGGGGATTGATTGACGGAAAGGGCAAACATGGAGAGCCGGGTAAGTTGGGTGTCAATGGCGAATCACCCAATGGCCCTTGTAAAGATGGCACCGATGGACAATTGGGGACGCCAGGCACCGCCGGTGATGACGGTGTTAATCTATTCCTTTACATAAAAGAATTGCAAATCAATGGACGGCTAATCATTGACCTGGCCGGGGGTGACGGTGGGGACGGTGGGAAGGGAGGCACTGGAGGTGACGGCAATCCGGGTACAAGGCTTTGCCAAGGCGGAAATGGAGGAAATGGTGGAAATGGCGCCGCCGGTGGCAATGGTGGCAATGCCGGCAAACTTACGATTACCTCCAAGTACGGTTCGGGGCTTCGAAGCCTGATGGGTGAGAAAATCATCCTTCGCTTATATGGTGGATTTGCAGGTCTTGGAGGCGACGGAGGCATCCGGGGGCAGCCGGGTCTTAGCTCATCCAAAGACGGCGATCATGGCAAGAAGGGGCAGCCGGGCCCCACTGGATTGCCCGGCAGACCGGGGGGCGTGTTTCTTGAAAAGAATTAACATGGTTAAGGGCTGGATTCATAAACCTATTCCTGATGCAGAAGCGATTGAAAGACTCAGCGCTGCTATTAATGTCAATCCGCATTTGTCCGCCGTGCTTTTGCAACGGGGTATCGAAGATTTTGAGACGGCCAAAAAATTTTTCCGGCCATCGCTTGACCAACTTCATGATCCGTTCCTGATGACAGACATGGAGCAGGCTGTAAACAGGATCAACACCGCTGTCCTCAACCAGGAAAATATTCTGGTATATGGCGACTATGACGTTGATGGCACGACGGCCGTTGCCCTGGTATACTCTTATCTTAGAAGTTTTTATCCAAAGTGCGAATTCTATATACCAGACCGGTATGCGGAAGGCTATGGCGTGTCGGAAGCCGGAATAATATGGGCAGCTCAGCATGGTTTTACGCTTATCATTGCACTGGATCTGGGGATAAAGGCTTCGGATATGGTTGTGCTGGCAGGGCATAAAGGGATTGACTTCATTATCTGCGATCATCACTTGCCAGGCGCCCATATTCCGCATGCCGTGGCTGTCCTTGATCCTAAAAGAGAGGATTGCAGTTATCCTTTTCCAGAACTGAGCGGCTGCGGGTTAGGTTTCAAGCTAATGCAAGCTTACTCGCGTCGATACCGCAACGAAGAAGAAATTTATCAATATCTCGACTTGGTGGCAGTAAGCATTGCTTCCGATATTGTCCCGATCAACGGTGAAAACAGGATCCTCGCACATGCCGGTTTGAAGAAGTTGAATGAAAATCCGTTGCCAGGTCTGAAGGCCCTAAAGGACATTGCAGGAATTAAAAATGAGCTTGACATAGCTGGTGTCGTTTTTACCCTTGGCCCGCGTATCAATGCAGCCGGCCGGGTGGCTCACGCAAAAGGTGCAGTGGCGTTACTCATAGCAAAAACCGAAGAGGAGGCAAATGCGTTGGCCGAAAAGGTAAACGTCAAGAATGACTTGCGCCGGGAGTTGGATCTCAGTATCACCGAGGAGGCCATCGCCATGATTGAAGGTGATGAAAGGATCCGGACTTCAAAATCTACCGTTCTTTTCAAAAGTACATGGCACAAAGGAGTAATTGGCATAGTTGCTGCTAGGTGTGTTGAAAAATATTATCGGCCTACTGTGATCCTTACTGAATCCAATAACAAAATCACCGGGTCTGCCCGGAGCGTGTACGGATTTGACCTTTATCTGGCCATTTCACAGTGCGGCGATCTATTGGAAAAATTCGGAGGTCATAAATATGCAGCAGGGTTAACCCTGGACCGCGATAACCTGGAGGCGTTCCGGCAGCGATTTGAAGAAGTTGTTTCTGCCTCCGTTACAGCTGAAATGCAAACGCCGGTGATTGAAATTGATGTACCCATCCAGCTGGATGCCATAACCTCGAAGTTTAACGCTGTTCTGAAGCAAATGGCCCCCTTTGGGCCGGAAAACCCAAAACCCGTTTTTGAAGCAAGAAACATGTTTGTCCTGAATTCTTTGAGTAGCTTCAAAGACAAACATTTGCGTTTTCTGGCAGGCCAGGAAGGCAATGATAATGTATTCAGCGCCGTCGGCTTTGACATGATAGAACACTACGAGCGAATCGCTGATGGAGACAGTTTCAGGTTGGCATTCACCCTGGAGGAAAATACGTTTAACGGCAACACGTCATTACAATTGAGAATTAAAGACATCAAATTTGAGTAGCATGGTCTTACGAGCCGAAAATCTTTTCAAGAAGTATAAGAAACGCATGGTGGTGAACAATGTAACCGTGCGGGTAGAACAAGGTGAGATCGTAGGCCTCCTGGGCCCGAATGGTGCAGGAAAAACAACGAGCTTTTATATGATCGTAGGTCTTATCAAGCCCAATGGCGGGGAGATATTCCTGGAGAACGACAACATCACGCATTTGCCGATGTATAAGCGCGCTAAACTCGGAATCGGGTACCTGGCACAGGAAGCGTCGGTTTTCAGAAAGTTGACGGTAGAGGAGAACATCCTTGCCCCATTGGAAATGCGCGACATGAGCAAGAAAGAACGAAGGGAGAAAGTCGAATCTTTACTTGAAGAGTTTAGCCTGACCCAGGTCCGCAAAAATCTGGGTATGGTGCTTTCGGGTGGCGAACGCAGAAGAACAGAAATAGCGCGGGCATTAGCCGTCGACCCAAAGTTTGTATTGCTCGATGAGCCTTTTGCAGGCGTTGACCCAATTGCAGTCGAAGAAATCCAGGGGATCGTCGGAAGGCTGAAGAAGAAGAATATCGGGA
>JBGPGZ010000259.1:0-6176 GCA_041484175.1 Cyclobacteriaceae bacterium
ACCCTAAATCCCGCTCTGGAGGAGCGGGAATACTTCGGATTGGACCGATAAGGTCCAGTAGGAGCTGACCAGCTGCGTAATAACCGGTCCCCTTCATAATCAAGGAAATCAGTATAATCAGCGCAATCAGTGGTCCAGTGGTCCAGTGGTCTACTTTTCGTCCGGGTTGGTAAATCCAAATACCAGGGCAGCCAAGGCAGCACCTGCGAAAGGCCCTAATAGATACAACCACACATGCATCAGCGAGTCGTTTCCACCCACCAAGGTATCGATTAAACAAGGGCCAAGGCCTACGGCCGGGTTAAAAGCGCCTCCGGAAATCGGCCCTCCGGCAACAGCGCCCGCCAGCACGGTAAATCCAATGGCCAATCCAAAATAAGAGTTGCCCGCGTTGACTTTGGTGGTGGCAACGTTGAGTACAACACTCGCAAGAGCAAACGTAAAAAGCGCCTCTACCAACAAGGCGTCAAACATTCGGGCATTGGCGCCTGGGGCCGGTGCAAAAGTATTTTGCGTCAGTACATAAACCGTAAACGCTGCCAACAGTGAGCCAATTACCTGAAAGGCCATATACCAAATGGCCTCATTCGTTCCAATCTTCCTCCTCATTAGAACGGCAAGGGTAACAGCCGGATTATAATGAGCTCCTGAAATATGACCACCCATGTAAACCATCACCATCAAAACACTGCCAATGGCTAAAGGATTGCCGCTCAGACCAATGACCAGTACCAGAAAAAAAGTACCGATCAATTCGTTGACATACTTTTTCATGTTGAATTCAAGGTTAGGGTTGATCAAAGATAGATTATTTCGGAGGTATCTAAAATCACCTTTTTATGCGTGCAAAATAAATGCATAGGGATAAGGCCAATATCGCCGCGCCTGAAAAGAGATAGCCTGCCCCCCAGTAATACCAGATCAACCCGGCTGATGAACTTGCTATCAGCGCGCAAAAGCTTTGAAGAGCGGCAAATGTTCCAACGGCAGTCCCCACATCCCTTTCCTGACAGCTATTCGTAATCCATGCCTTTGCAATGCTTTCCGTGCAAGCGGCATAAATTCCATAAATCAAGAACAAAAGTCCGTACCACCAGAAATTACTTTCTACAGACATCCCTCCGTACACGGCGGCGAAGAGAAAGATACCAAACACCAGCGTCTTCTTTAGCCCCAGTTTATCGGCTAGCAGGCCTGCAGGGTACGCAAATAAAGCATAAACAAAGTTATAAAAAATGTATACGCCGATGACCGCGGTATCGGACAGACCTGCCCCTTTTACTTTCAACAAAAGAAAAACATCCGAGCTGTTGATGAGCGTAAATAATAACAGTCCAATGACCAGCTTTCTATATTCAGGTGTTGCTTCTTTCCAATAATTCAAAAATGAAATGAAAGAACCCGGAGCGGTTTGTCTTTTTTTCTCTTCCGATTCTGAAAGTGCAAGCGTGAGAAGCACAGCCAATGCTCCCGGCAAAACAGCAAGGATGAAAAGCAGTCGGTATTCGCCCGGATAGAAATGCAGGTAGACAAGTCCAAGGCAAGGGCCCAATACAGCACCCACCGTATCCCAGGCGCGATGAAAGCCAAATACACCTCCCTTTGTTTCCGGAGTTGCTTCATTTGAAAGAATGGCATCCCGGGCGCCCGTCCGGATCCCCTTGCCAAGCCGGTCCAGGGTCCTGGCCATGAAGATCCATAACGGAAAGGTAAAGACGGCCATCATCGGTTTTGAAAATGCGCTCAAGGTGTAACCCAATCGAACAAAAGGAACTCGTTTGCCCTTGATGTCCGACAGATTGCCAAAATATCCCTTGCTCAAGCCGGCGGTAGCTTCGGCCAGGCCCTCCAGGATGCCGATCAGTATGAATGAAAATCCAATGCTCTTTAGAAATAGAGGCATGAGCGGATAAAGCATCTCGCTCGCCATATCAGTACAAAGGCTAACCAAAGAAAGAACCCAGACCGTGCGCGTTATGATGGCTTTTGGCATCGGCCAAATGTAAAAAATAATGCCTCGAAAAAGGCAACGCTTTATTTTGCAAGTTTAGATTCTTTCTTGATTCCCGAAAAGTGGAAGGTCACTGATTTTTCTTCTCAAAAGTCCCTGGTCAATTTCAAGATGAATCATCCTGGTTTCATTAACTTAAAACAGGTTTTTGTCTGACAACCATAATGTCCAGGTCGCCATCGTTGTCCATGTCAAATACAACATGCCATAATTGGTTTTGCCATCAAAAAGTTCAAACCCGCTATATTTGATCACGACGTTGGGATGTAAATGTTGAAAGTTGCCCCCTCACCTAGTTTACTTGTTGCCGAGACCAAACCGTTGTGATTCTCGACTACTTTTTTGACAATGGCAAGCCCGATACCAGTGCCTCCATACTCTTCTCTTCCGTGCAATTTTTGAAACACCTCAAAGACACGGTCCTTATATTGAGGATCAAAACCGATGCCGTTATCATAAACACTGATGTGACAGTATTCTTTTTTAGGTAGCAGTTTTTCTTCATTTAATTCACTGCCTTTTGCGATGTTACTCTTTATTATTATATGCGGCGGGGTTTCGAGGTTTGAAAATTTGAGTGCGTTGCTGATCAGGTTGTGCATAAGTTGGCGAAACTGGAAGGGGATAATGTTTACTTGGCAAAGCTGAGTTGCATCGATCGTTGCGTGCTTTTCTTCAATGGTCTCTTTGAGTTCTGTTTTTACTTCTTCTACAATTTTATTGAGGTTCGTGTTCTCAAATCTTCTTTCTGCAATATGTAAACGGGAGAAAGAAAGTAAGTCTTCTATGAGTTGCTGCATCCGACCGGCAGCTGTTTGCATCCGGCCAAAATAATCCTTGCCCCGCTGGGATAGGTTTTGATTTTCGGTTTCCAAAATCCGCATGGAAAAGGTTTGAATCTTGCGCAATGGCTCCTGCAGATCGTGACTGGATATAAAAGCGAATGCCTCAAGCTCTTTGTTCATTTTTACAAGCTCGTGAATGTTTTCTTCGAGGGTTTTGTTGGCTTGCCCCAATTCCTTGGTCCTTTCTTCTACCGCTTTCTCTAACTTCAGGCTGTAGGTTTTGCTTTCACTGATGACTTTTTTGAGAAGCTCCTTTTCTTTGAACTGTAGAAGGGCCCGTTCGGTAATATCATTAATCGCGAGCAGAATTAATTGTGCGCCATGGCTTTTCTGCACGATACGCCTCGCATTGAGCAACATTATTTTTTCCCCTATGTCGAGAAAGGTGTGGGTAACCTCAAAATCGTGAAAGTGAGAATTTCTTGGAATGATGTCTTCAAGCAATTCACGCAGACGGGGAATATCCCATTGTTTGTTCCCTAAATCGTACAGCAGGGTGTTTTCCGTTTCTTCTTTCGTTACGCGAAAGTTGTTATAGAATGATTTGTTGGCTGATTTTACCCGAAGGTCTTTGTCGAGAATAATCATCGGCTCGTGAAGGGTGGCAATGATGGCTTCTGAATAATCATAGGATTCATTGAGCAGGTCATTGCGCGTTTGCAATTCCTGGTTGGAAGTCATCAACTCTTCGTTGGTAGACTCAATTTCTTCTTTTGATGTCTCCAATTCTTCGTTCACGCTCTGCAATTCTTCATTGCTGGAAACAACCTCTTCATGAGCGTTCTGCAATTCCTCGTTAAATGCTTCCTGCTCCCGGGTAAAGGATTGCATATCCGCACGGGCAGCCGACAATTCCTTCTTTAGTTTCTTGATCCTTCGGTCATTGGCAGTCTCAAGACCGATCGGGGTTTTTTTCCCCTTCCCGTCCGTTAAGCGGGCCTTCTTGTCCTGTTGCAATAATGTTTCCGCCTGTTCCGGGTCACTAAAGAGAATGAGCATAAGCGGCTCCTCCCCTTCCTGCGTTATTGGAATTACTTCGATACTAATTATGCGCAAGGAAGCGCCAACAGTTACTTCAATTCCTGTTTTGCGAATGGTCTGCTTTGTTTTGATGGCTTGAGAAATTGCACTGCGAAGTTCGAAAGCAATTTCAGGTGGTGTCATTTTTAAAATGCTTAAACTGGCCCTACCGGATGAATGCTTTAAATACAATTCAGTTGCACCCCGGAACTGGAGTATCTCCATGGCATGATTGATGACTACGCTGGCAGGCATGAAACGGGAAAGAAGAATGGAATCAATCGCGGTATCAAACCCATTGCCATGGACAGGCTTGTTTTTGAGGGGTTTAACGGTACTTTTTTTTTCGGCAAAGGTGTTCAAAAAACTGCGCTCGAGGTCAGGCAATGACCGTTTCTCTGAATTTTTTTTCCGCAAATAAATTTTGTGCTTATTATTGATATGCGTGAACAGTTGACCGGATGCCCCGATGGTTTCCGATTTGCCAAGCATCAGATAACCCTCTGCTTTGAGAGAATAGTGAAATGTTGCAATGACTTTCTTCTGTGCCACCGCATCGAGATAGATAAGCAGGTTGCGGCAACTGATAAAGTCAACGCGCGAAAAAGGAGGGTCACGCAAAATATTGTGGGAAGCAAACACACACATATCCCGCACTACTTTAGAGATCCGGTAATTGCTACCGGACTTTGTATAAAAGCGTTGCAGGCGTTTTGGTGAAACAGATTTCAGCTCGTGTTTGGAATATTCACCCAAACGGGCCTTAACAATGGCGCGCGTGCTCAGGTCGGTGGCAAAAATCAGAATTGGCGCGTCGGCCGGTTTCCTGGTCCTCACTTCGAGCAGCATCATCGCAATGGAATAGACTTCTTCGCCTGTTGAGCAGGCAGGTATCCATATCCGCAAAGTTTCACCTGCTTTTTTGCTTTTGAGAATCCGTGGAAAGAGTGTAGTCTTTAAATACCGATGTGCATCCGTATCTCTGAAAAAACCGGTAACATTAATTAACAAATCTTGATAGAGAATATTGACCTCGTCTCTTTTGTCAACCAGCATTCTTACATATTCCGAGAGTACTTTTATTTTACACAGCATCATTCTGCGCTGAATGCGTCTTTTGATGGTGGGCATTTTGTAATGGCCGAAATCAACGCCGGTTGCTTCGTATAAAAGATTGAGAACAATTCCTAAGTCGGGGTTGCTGTTTTCAATTTCAACTTCTGAAGCTGCCCGCATCGGTGCGCGATTCAAATAATCAAGTTTACTCAGGCGGGTTAATTCGCGCGCCATTTCTTTGGGTGATAAAACAAAATCCACTGCCCCTGCTGCAATTGCCGAATCAGGCATGCTACTGAACTTTGCCGAATCATCTTGTGCGAAAGTCAACCCCCCCGCATCCTTAATGGCGATTAGTCCTTTTGTGCCATCGCTTGCGCTGCCGCTTAGAATAATACCGACAACGCCTTCTTTGTGGTTTTCAGCAAGCGAGCAGAAAAAAGTATCGATCGGTAAATTGCCGACACGATCTCTTGTCCGCGGTGTTAATTTTATATGTCCTCCCGCGACCAGCATGTCCTTATCAGGGGGAATGATATACAAATTATCCGGCTCAATGAGCATTTTGTTTTTTACTTCTTGCACTTTCATTAAAGTTAACTTTGACAAAAGTGAAGTAAGAAAGCTCTTGTGGTCGGGACTCAGGTGTTGCACATAAATAAAAGCCATACCCGTGTTGGAAGGAAGGCTTTCCAAAAGCTGCGTTACGGCTTCCAACCCACCCGCCGAGGCGCCGATAGCAACTACCGGAAAAGGCATGGCTTTGATGATCCCCCTGGAGGGAGATTTCTTCCTATTTTTTGCCGCAGTCTTTTCCATTTCAGGTATTAATAGTTTACATCGCCCGTAAGCACAAACTTTTCTTTTGACGGTTGTTTAAAGTCTCCTGCTTTGCCTGCAGGCGGGGTTTCTGTAATGATGGTTAGTACCTGATGAATTACTTTCTTAAGCTGTGCAAATTCAGCAGGCTTGCGAATGAAATATTGTGCCCCGTTCTTGTAAAGCAGGTTTACCGTATTTTGTTCAAAGGATGTTGAGAATATAATTACCAGAAGTTGCTTCAATTTTTTGTTGAGTTTTATTTCTGATAAACATTCGAGGCCGTTTTTGCGGGGTATGTTGAGATCGAGGAAAAGGATTTGAGGCGGTTGCTCCATTTCTTTTGTAAGCAGTTGCATGAGTTTTTCGCCATCATGCACGGTTGTCAAGTGGGTGAAAAGTTTCAATTCTTCTAACGCTTCTTC
>JBGPGZ010000260.1:0-6173 GCA_041484175.1 Cyclobacteriaceae bacterium
GGCCACCTGTGAGTAAAAGAGAGAAAAAGATGGCGCCGGAGCCAAAGAAAAGCCCCAGCGTATTCACAAAGAAAATCTCAAAATCTCCGACCAGGGTTGGAAGACCCGGAATAATAAAGTCGTTGATCAGTATTATCAATCCGCCGCTGACAGCAAGTGTGGCAACAACCCCCCGTGTACCTGGCTTCCATGTTTTGAAATAATATATCAATGCCAGCGCAGGGAGCGTTAACAGATTAAGCAAGTGAACGCCGATGGATAAACCAATCATATAAGCGATGATCAGAAGCCAGCGGTTCGCTTTACTCTTGTCGCCAATCAATTCCCATTTCAGAATTCCCCAAATTACAAATGCGGTGAAGAAAGACGACAACGCGTACACTTCCGCTTCCACGGCGGAAAACCAGAAGGAATCGGAAAAAGCATATGCTAACGCGCCTACAGCACCGGCACCCATCAGCAGCCAGGTCCTTTCCCGGGCCGGTGGTGCGACCGCGGAGATTCCTGTCATTTTGCGGCCAATAAGAACAATCGACCAAAAAAGGAAAAGGATCGTGAATGCGCTGGCAAGAACACTCAGCATGTTGATGGCGTACGCAACTTTGGTAACGTCGCCAAAAGCGAAAAAAGAAAAAATGCGGCCCATTAAAAGAAAGAGCGGCGCACCTGGAGGATGCGGGACCTGCAGTTTATAGGATACGGCGATAAATTCCCCGCAATCCCAATAGCTGGCCGTTTCTTCCACGGTCAGAAAATAAGTGATCAGCGCAATGCCGAAAACCAGCCATCCCGTCGCATTATTAGTTCGCTGAAAATTCGTACTTTTTAGCGCCTGGAAGCGATCAATGAGGCTGTGTAGCAGACCCGGCATATTCAATTTAGCCAAAGCCTTTTTTCTTAAAATAATCCCGGGACGAAAGAACCGGATCGCATTCCACACATAACGCCGGGTGGCTCTCCGGGTACTACCTTTTGCCTTGTCGCGTTCATACTTTTCGAGCAAGTCACCGGCTATCTCTTCAAACAAATGGTCAGGACAGATCCACGCAAGAAAACGGAGTAAAACGTCTGACCGCTGATTCATCTGATTCATGTGATGCTGCTGATCTCTGACCGCTGATTCAACTGATTTATGTGATGATGCTTTCATTTATTTTCACTAATCCGATAAATCAAGGTAATCATGTAAATCATATGTCATCAGCGGTCAGCGGTCACAATTGAGGAATAAGCTTCCACAAATCAAGCCTTACTTCCTTCATGGCCTTCAAAATCGCCATGCCGGCACTGGTTATGGTGAATATCCTTTTGCGCCTCCCTCCTCTCGCCCTGGTAGCGCCGCCCAATTGAGATTTGATAAAGCCCTTGTCTTCAAGACGGTAGAGGGTTACATGGACTGCGCTCAGATTCACTTCACGTCCAAGCCTGCCTTCTATTTCCCCGGCAATCGCAGCGCCATAGGCATCTTCTTGCAATGCCCCTACCATGGTCAGGATCAATTCTTCAAATTCACCGAGATGCTCCTTGGACATATCCTTATACTTTGTTAAGCAAATCGACAAAAAATTTCAGAAAGAGGCAAGTTTTCTCCAGGATTTATTCTTGATCCGCAGCCTGACACAATTGGGCATAAGGCGCACCCCCACCCCACACACTAGCACTTTAACCCTTCAACACTTTACAGCACAACTTCCTGCATCTTCGGCGAAAGCAAGTGCATGACCAACCATGCGACCAGATACGCTGAACCGCAGATGACAAACAATATATTGTAGCCTGTATTAATGTTGCCCAAGGCCTTGAAATGGTCAAGTAAATAGCCAACCAGAAGTGGAAAAAGAATTCCCCCGGTCGATCCGGCCATGCCGCCGATTCCGACGACGGAACTGATGGCATGCTTTGGAAAAACATCCGACACGGTCGTAAAAATGTTTGCACTCCAAGCTTGGTGCGCCGCAGCAGCCAGGCTAATGAGACCAACGGCAATCCAGACGTTGCCTGCGAACTGGGCTGTCATAATGGGCGTCACGCATAGGGCAAACAACAGCATGGCAGCTTTGCGTGCCTTGAATACAAGCCACCCCCTTCGGATCAGGTAGGACGATAAATAGCCTCCTCCAATACTGCCAATCGTCGTGGCTGTGTAGACGATCGCGAGTTGCCAGTTCGGTTTTTTAAAATCAATCTGATAAACAGAAGAGAAATACGAAGGAAGCCAGAATAAAAAAAACCACCAGACGGGGTCAGTCAGCAGTTTGCCAAAGACAAAGACCCACGTTTGGCGAATGCCCAATAGTTTGGTCCACGGCACAGCCTTGTTTTTCTCTTCCTCCGGCAGATGGGTGTCACTGTGGATATAGTCATATTCAGACTTTTCCAACCGCTTTTGATTTGCCGGAACCTCATAAAAAATTAACCAGAAAACAAGCCAAATAAATCCCAACGCTCCGGTCCACAAAAAAGCTTGCTGCCATCCGTAAGCTCCCAATATCCAGGGAACGAAGATGGGCGCCACAACCGCACCAATATTGGCGCCTGAATTAAATATGCCGGTCGCGAAAGCTCGTTCCTTTTTGGGAAACCATTCTGCAACGGCACGGATCGCCGATGGAAAATTGCCGGCCTCGCTAAGCCCCAGGAATCCTCGAACGAATCCAAATCCAAGCGTCGACGTGACCAGGGCATGCATCATGGCGGCGACACTCCAAAAAAAGGCAGAGATCGCATATCCCAGCCGGGTGCCAATCTTATCGACAACTCTCCCAAAAAGCAATAAGCCCAATGCGTAAGCCGTATTGAATGCCATGACGATGGTGCCATAATCGGTTTCCGACCAACTGAATTCCTCCTCCAGGGTTGGCTTTAGCAAACCGATGATCTGGCGGTCGATATAATTAATGGTCGTGGCAAAAAAAAGAAGCGCACAAACGATCCATCGGTAATTGCCTGGCTTCGTTACCTGGTTGGCCAACGTTTGGGAGTTTATGATTTCAACGGACGTAATTTTAAAAGTAGAGAAAATAACCTAGATTGTGCAATCGCATAGATGATAAATTGATCTGATTCATGTCCAACAGAATTCTAAAAATTCATCCTTCAGACAATGTCTGGGTGGCGCTGACGGATTTGAAAGCAGGAGAAAAAATCACGCACGATGGTCAACTCCTTGTCTTATCGAATGACGTACCTGCCAAGCACAAGTTTGTTGATGCAGAAATTCGCCCCGATGGAGAAGTGATCATGTACGGCGTCGTCGTGGGGAAGGCAACTCAACTTATTCCTGCAGGAGGTGTAATAGGCACCCATAACATAAAACACAAAGCGGCCCCCTACTCCTCAAAAACAAAGGAATATCGGTGGACCCCCCCCGACGTTTCTAAATGGAAGAACAAAACATTTTTGGGTTATCATCGCCCCGATGGCCAGGTAGGAACAGCGAATTACTGGCTGGTGATTCCGTTGGTGTTTTGCGAAAACAGAAATGTCAATGTCATCCGCCAGGCGTTTGAAGAAGGCCTCGGTTTTAGAAAACCCGACGTATACAAGAGTTATGTCAATGAATTGGTTCGCCTTTATCGAGAGGGGAAATCAGAAGGAATTCCCTCCGTCCTGTTTCAACCGGAGAAATTAAGCCGGCAGTCAAAAATCTTTGGCAATATCGATGGTGTTAAAATGTTGACCCACGAAGGTGGTTGCGGCGGCACACGGCAGGATTCAGAAACATTGTGTACATTATTGGCCGGCTATATTCACAATCCCAATGTTGCCGGCGCCACCATATTAAGTCTTGGTTGTCAGAACGCCCAGGTTGAAATCTTACAGAAAAAATTGAATGCACTGGATCCCCGGGGATCAAAACCGGTGATCATACTGGAACAGCAGCAATCCGGGACCGAACAACAATTGTTAACGGAGTCGATCAGGAAGACGTTTTTAGCGCTCATCGAAGCCAACAAGCAGGAACGCAAGCCCGCTCCGATGAGCAAGCTGGTGGTGGGCCTGAAATGCGGAGGCTCCGATGGGTTTTCAGGAATATCGGCAAACCCTGCCATCGGTCATACGTCCGATCTGCTGGTAGCCTTGGGTGGAAGCACGATCCTCTCGGAATTTCCTGAACTCTGCGGCGTCGAGCAAGAACTCATCAACCGGTGCGTCACAAACGAGTCGGCCGAATTGTTTATCCGGCTGATGCGCGCTTACTCCGGCGCAGCGGAGGCGGTGGGCTCGGGGTTCGACATGAATCCTTCCCCGGGTAACATAAATGACGGCTTGATCACCGATGCCATCAAGTCAGCAGGCGCAGCCAAGAAGGGTGGAACCGCACCGATCGCCGATGTTCTCAATTATGCAGAATACATCAAGAAGCCCGGACTCAACCTTCTTTGCACGCCCGGGAATGATGTGGAAAGTACAACCGGTACAACGGGCTCGGGAGCGCAGATCATCCTGTTTACTACCGGCCTGGGCACTCCCACCGGCAACCCTGTCTCGCAGGTAATCAAGCTTTCGACAAACACAAGACTCGCTCAGAAAATGCCCGACATTATTGATTTTAATACGGGCTCCATCATTTCCGGTGAAAAGAACATCAACCTGGTTGGCGAAGAAATCCTTGATTTTATTGTTGAAGTAGCCAGCGGCCGGATCACCCCAAAGGCTGTTGAATTAAACCAGGATGATTTCATTCCATGGAAAAGAGGCGTGTCCCTATGAGGAAATGAAATCATTCAAAGAGAGAACAACAAGGAGCACAACTTCCTAACACGGATTGGGTCAGACTAGAATAAAGTGTCTGCGAAGCGCGCCGCGTGTGGCTTGCACTTCGCAAATCAATCCTGACCTTTTGCCGTTGGGGGATTGATCATGATATGCGCACGGTGCGTGCCGGGATCCATCAACCACGGCATCCCAGGTGCTTCCGGTTTTAACGGAAGTCCGGTGCTTTCGGCGGTAGCATAGGGAACATAAACAACATACCTGAAATTTCCGTTGGTCACTTCACCTGACACCTTGTTGTAGTTTTCATCAGTCGTCGAAAACACGTAGAGCGTGGAGGGGTTTTTTGGCATCACGAGATTGCCTGCTTTGACTTCAGCTTCACGCGTATCAAAAATCTCCTTTTGCGATTTCCCTGTTTTTTTCAACTCGCGGCCCCTGGCCATAAAAGGATCCAGATCCTTGTGATAGCAGGCAACACTGAAACCGGTCTGTTTTGGATCATCCGCAAGACAGATCATTTCATTGCTGCCGTTTCGAAGCAAAATCAATTCGCCCGAAGGAGCATATCCCAAGACCTGCGCCCCCCCGCGCTTATCAGCAGGAGCAGCCAGCACTGCTGTTTTGATCTGGACTTCAGCCGACGGAATAACAGTTTGAGCATGACCTGAAGAAATAACAGCAAGGGCAGCGATCGCAAGAATCCTTTTCATGGCAATTGGGTTTGAGATATCAAGGTAACTGAAAAATCTTGTGAATTCAATCCAAAAACAACACAAAAACAGGCTAGAAAATACACCAGGAGACGTTATTCTAAAGTTAGTCCGGGTTGATTATATTCGAAAATGAAATTATTGATGAATTAATCCCAACAATACCCATGAAAAAACAAATCGGAATAGTCACTGCGATGTTACTCTTGGTATCCGGCTTCTCTTTTTACAGCGCTGAAAAGGGAAGTACCGCGTCTGGTCTGAAACAGGTCCTGCTCGTCCAACTCAAGGCCACGCATAACCAAAAGGATTGGTTTGTTCCCGCCAATATTGCCATCGATGGAGTCACGTTGGAACAAGCGATGTGGCAGGACAAAAGCGGAAATCATTCTATCGGACAACTCACCAATCATCTCATCTTCTGGAATGAGCAACAATTGGCCAAGTTCAAGGGACTCAAACCAGCTGATTTTAGTGGAAATAATGAGGAGACGTTTACTGGTTTTGACAAAAACAAGTGGGCCGAGACCATTAAGCGATTGGACCGCGTATTGAGCGACCTGGAGAAGGTCATCGAAGGTGCCGATGAATCAAAACTGACAGCCTGGGCCCCGACAATCGCCAATATCAGCACACACAATGCATACCATACGGGGCAGATAATTTACATCAGAAAATTACAGGGTTCGTGGGACGCGGAGAAGGGTGTGAAGTAGCCGGTGAACGGTAATCAGTGATCGGTAA
>JBGPGZ010000261.1:0-6170 GCA_041484175.1 Cyclobacteriaceae bacterium
CGATCTAAATCCTTTAATCCTGACCATCCTGATCTAAATCCTTTAATCCTGACCATCCCGATCTAAATCCTCTAATCCTGACCATCCTGATCCTTTAATCCTGACCATCCTGATCTAAATCCTTTAATCCTGACAATCCTGATCCCTGATCCTGACCATCCTGATCTCAATCCTGTAAATCCTTAAATCCTGACCATCCTGATCCTGATCGGAAATAGAGACCACCGCTTATCCTGCCAGACGGACATCCTGCCGCCTGCAAATGCAACTTGTTGTCACGGGAGGTCAACCAAGGCATAACTCAGCGTATAAAAGAAAGCGCTCTTGTTACCGGTGGCATTTGCCATACCTTGTCTAATTAGATGATAAACAAAAATGATAAAAATCAACCATATGGAAACGAACTCCAGCGAGGCGACCAAAGAAACCAATGTTAAAGTTACACATTACGTAGATCGTGTTAACCTCTACAATTTCGGTTATGAAAAATCGGGAAATGTGAAGGGCGATCCCGATGTATATGCCTCCTATCTTAACCGGATCCTTAACGGAGACCTCGTTGACGAGGCCTACAAAGGTTTTTCCGATGACGAAAAGAAGGAACGCATCAAGCAGATAAAGGAGCTTGAGAAAACGAAGAAAGAATTGGAAGAAAGCAATGTTAAGATCGAAACGGACATTGCAGGGAAAGAGAAAAGCATCGACAAATACAGAAAAGACCTCCTGCAGACCCGCGAATCCAGGAATGAGGACAACGAAAAATTGAAATCGGAGAATTTCAGTTTGTTAAAATTCTCATTGAATCTATTTATCCTGTCGATGTTGTCGGTATACCTCTTCTTTTTCTACGTATCGGCAACGTATAAGGCTCTGTACGTTGATTTTGAGGGAATTGCCAACAGCATAGCGCAGGGAGAAGGTACCGGAAGCATCATGCCGGGTCCTTACGAATTGGCGGAGGCCATTCAATTCAACTACCTGCTTTTTCTTGTGCCTTTTGTTTTTTACGCTTTTGGATGGGCCTTTCATGTGTTACTTGAATTGAAGAGTCAACTCAAATACGTCTTCTTATCCGGGCTGATTGTCGTGACGTTCACGGTCGATTTTCTTCTGGCCATGATCATCAGCAACAATATGGAAAGTGCGAAGGAGCTGATGGGACTTCCCACCGTGTCCTGGAGCCAAAGCCCTTCTTTCTACATCATCCTCTTCCTGGGTTTCCTGGTGTACATCATTTGGAGTATTCTGCTGGACACGCTATTGAGGGAGTGGGATAAAAAACAAATCACCGATAACCTCAAAAAGATCATCAATCACTTGCAGAATGACATCAAGATCCTGACCGCGAAGTTGGCAGACGTTGCGTCCATCAAAAGCCAGATCGCCGACTACCGGGAAGACATCAGTACGGTGATGGTTGGAAATCTGAAGAAATATATTGATCAATTTTCTTCCGGATGGATATCCTACCTCGCTCCGGCCAACATGAAAGAGGTTAAGGAAAAATGCCTGATCTTGAAAAAGGAATTTGAAGAGAAGAACGACATCAAGAGTGGAACAGTGAGGGTCGTGAGCAAGCGCGGCTAACCCGGTCCTAACATCGCATAATTCAATTCAATTAATGAACCCGAAGCATATGAAATTCCATCCATATTTAAAGACCCCCTTGGCCATCGTCCTTCTTATGGCCTGGGGATGCAAAATGCCGCCGCCGGACGATAAGAAAGGCGAACTGAGAGTGAAGCATAACTATATTGTTTTGCTGGACCTTTCCGACCGGTTGATCGTACAGGAGAATCAACCTGCACGCGACAAACAAATCATCAAGGAGTTGTACACACTCTTTGAGCAAAAGGTGAAAAAAGAGCTGTATATAAAATCGCGTGACGAAATAAAAGTGGTCATTGCCCCTCAATTGGGTGCAGGGCTGCGGCGGGATGTGTTTGAGGACCGCCTCTACGTAAACATGAAAAGCATCGGCAATGTGTTCCGAAAATCGCATGAAGTAGAACGAAGAAAGAACTTTATTGCCAATGTCGACACACTTTATGACAACGCGGTATTCAGCAAGACCCCAGAGGATTATCATGGAGCCGATATCTGGAAATACTTCTACGAGGATCTTAAAACAGATTATTCCAGGGATCCGTTGACCGAAAACTACCTCTTCATTCTAACCGACGGCTATCCGATTGTAGGCCACAACCAGAATAAATTGTTGGAAGTTAAAAATGAATTCCCGGATCTGAATATTGTATTGCTGGAGGCATCGCCGCGCGAAAAAGACATGGAATGGGATCGTATTATGGGCGTTTGGGCAGAATGGTTCCAAAAATAGGTGTAAAGAAATATACCCTGATTAAACGAGGGTCCATCACGAAAGAGCTCGAGCAGATCAAAACCGTCGTAACAGAAATGCCGGCTTCGAAACAGCCATCAAATTCTGCCTCGGTAGAAACAGTGGGAAATGCCGCGACCCGGGACAACTTGTCTGCGGCCGCTGCACGGGTGGCGCCCTGAACGTAGGCTCCGGTTCACGCAAAGGACGCAAAGGAATGAGCGCAAAGGCCGCAAAAGAGTTTAAATAATATTTATCCGGAACAATAGAATCAACAGAATCAATAGAATCCGGAATTAGCACCGACACTGCGGCCCGCAATTTTCCTTTTCGGCCGCGGCCGGCTTTCCGTTTACCAGTTCATCCTCCGTGGCCATTCGAACCTCGTCGATGATGACTTCAAAGTAAAATTCATACTCGAGTCCGGGTACGGTGGTGTTCGTCAGCGAAAGCGATTTCTTGTCCCCGGCGTGTAACCCGGTAAGGGATGATTCAAGCGGCCGCAAAATGATACCGCCGCCATGGAGATAGGTGACCGGAGCTCCGTTCATGGTGTTTTCCAGGACTTCCCCCCTATCGTTCTTCATCACGTATCGCAGCGAAACGACCGTTTTATCTTCTATCTCCATGACTTGATTTTCTTTCATCGGGTTGGGGATCAGGACTTATTCAACACAGCGGGTTTTCCTGAGACAAATACTTTTTCTACCGGGATCGTTCCGTAAGCAACTTTTATCGAGGGCTTATCCTTGGCCAGACTCACCGTTCCAAATCCGGAATTGGTCGATAAAAAAGTGGTGAAATCCCCCATGGTGGATTCGATATACAGGGACTTATCTACCGCATCATAGCGCACACCCGTAAGTCCCTGCAGAAGTCCATAGCTTGACAGTGCCCGAGCATACCAATGGCCGCATTCATATTCGTTAAACGGATTGCGAACCCGTCCATCATATCGGTCGCGGCAGGTGTGCACAATTTCAAGTCCTTCTTTTACCTGTCCCATGAGCATCAAGTGGGACGCCACCTGATATTCAATACCTGTCCACACCTCATCACTGTAAACAAAAGGCAAGGAAAGTTTTCCTCCCCTTGGCCAGGAGCATAATAGCAACCCGCCTTCGTCACCAAAAGCAAACGATGGTCGTTGCGGGTTGGCATGCTCACTTAGGTTTCTCTCAAGGTTATACCGGTATACGGCCAAGAGATGGTTTTTCGTCTTCTCCTTATCAAGCGGTTCCTCGAGGCCACACATGCGCGCTATCCATCCACCCAAGACGCCATCAGACAAACAGCCGGTTCCGTACTGGTATTTGGGGCCCTCTTTTTCAAGCAATTCGCGCGCTTCCTTTGAATACTCTCCCCCATAAGATTTCTTGGATGCATCAACTGGATTTGCTGCATTCAAACCTGTAGTCTGAATTTTTTGATAGAAATATTCTCCATTAAATAGCTCATCCTCAGTATACTTCTTTCCCTTTGCATAAAGTTGTTTATAAATAGAAACATCTTTCTTTAAATACTCGCCCATGCGGGTAAGCGCTTGGAGAGCCCCTAAATAGAAGCTTGTGCACATGCCATCAGGACCCCAAAACTCAATGTCGTAGGTGTTGTGGTGTGGCTCTTCGACGATTCCTTTTCCCTTCGGATCCCATGTGCGAATGCAATAGTCCATGCTCACCTTGACCAGGGGGAATAACTTTTTCAGCCATTCATGGTCGCCGCTAATCCGCCACTCCCGGTAAACTTTCATAATCCCTCCCAACTGACCGTCAGCGGCTGCATGGAAATCATGTTTCAGCGGGCGTATTGGCAAAGAGGCTCTGAAGTTCTGATGTCCCTCGGCGTTTTGGTTTTCACAAAACTCGGTATGACGAAGCGTTCTTTCCAAGGCCGGAAAGAGATGAGGAATCGCCTGGGCGTAATTCCAAACGTGTGTGCAAGAGCCGTGACAGCAACCGGCATTATCCCCGCAGCCCTCGAAACTCCACAACCGGCCATCGTATTGTCGCATGACTGTTGGCGACTTAAGAATGGTCATGTTGGCGGCAACCGCTTCAATTACTTCTGCAGGAAGCGTAGTGGCATAAAATGCATCCTTGAAAAGCTCCGATTTGGAACGCAGATCCAAATAATTTTTTATCCAGTAGTCGGCGACCTCAAAGACGTCCTTGAATTTATGCGAGTACCAGGGTTTGTAGTGTGTGGAAGAATCTGGTTTGTCGTCCTTGCTAAAGCCGAGATCCGCTGTGGTGATGCAAGCACCTGTTGCGGGATCACCTTTTTCATCCGACGGGACATCATCTCCAATACGCAGGTCCGATAACGGCACATACCAGGCCATCATTAGTCTCACTTTTTTTTCTTCCCCCGGCAACATCACCAACGGGACATACAAAGAAGCCCCCGGTGCACCGTCCGGCACCGGATCATTTTTCTTTACTTTTCCATTACGGATCGTCTCCCATGCTATTGTCAGCGGATCAAACCAACCACCGCGAAACCAGCAATGATCAACCACTGCTTCCGTATTTGTGAAAACTGCAAAATCACCTTTCAGGAAAGGCTTCTCTTCGGTCGCGTCCTGTGACAGGACAAACCCATTTGCAATTGGGCGAATGGAGTTCTTCGTATCATCTTTCCGGATGAAGTTCCTGGAGTTAAAGGAAAAGACAGCATTCACAATTTCTTTACCTGGGTTCATTAATGTATATTCCACCGCCGCTACAGGCAGGCTCGAATTATCGGCATCGGTTGGAATAAACGGACTCCATCCTGTCATATGCGCCTTAAGCGGAAAAGCCTCATCGTCAAGCACAATTTGACCAAAGGGGAACAGCGTCAGGAATTCACAATAATGAAAACGGGGTAATCCAAAAACGGCGCCACCCGAGCCGTTGCCAGAATCAGGTTGGCCAAACTTTTTCCAATCAGGCACGGGTCCTTCAAGAACCCTTGCCAGCGGCGCCGTTCCGGTAACAGCAATGGCAGCAAACATTCCCGGCTCATTGAAAACTTCCGGTTTATGCCGGACAGACATATGAGAAAAAGCCCCCGATCCCTCGAGGCAAAACATTCCGGCGCCCAATCCGCCTAATGGAAATGCAACCCTCCGGAGATTTTCACCCTTATAAACTCCATTGTACGGCCTTTCTTTTACGGGGCTTATCAAAGGGCTCTGTTTTGGTGTAATCGGCGTACAGTGAGCCTCATCCAAGAATGCGGCCGGCAAGACTGTTGCACTGACGCCCCCGACACCCAGTTTCTTCAAAAAAGATCGTCTGTTTGGTTTCTCTGACATGGTTCAACGTGGTTAAGAAAACGTCAATTAATCTGCGGTCGATGTAAGGTAGGAAGGTGCATTAACAATTTCCATAAGCTAACTTGCCGCCAAACGAAAAACGAAATGAAGATAGCTGAAATCCACACAAAAAAGGGTATCCTGAAGATCAAGTTCTTTGAAAAAGATGCTCCGAATACGGTAAAAAATTTTACAGACCTGGCAGAAAAGGGCTTTTATAACGGACTGATCTTTCATCGCGTCATTCCCAATTTCATGGTCCAGGGCGGTTGCCCCAACGGCATTGGCAATGGTGGCCCCGGTTATAAAATCGATTGTGAGTTGACCGGAGAAAATCAGAACCATGACCGCGGAGTCCTGTCCATGGCCCACGCCGGACGAAATACGGGTGGTTCGCAATTCTTTATCTGTCACAACCGCGAAAACACAAAACACCTCGACCGCAATCATACTGTTTTTGGAAAAGTATATGAAGGTGTTGATATCATCGATCAACTCAAGCAGGGCGATGTAATGGAGAAAGTGGTGATA
>JBGPGZ010000262.1:0-6170 GCA_041484175.1 Cyclobacteriaceae bacterium
AACAACTAAAGCAAGGTTCTTTTGCGGAGGCCTCCGCGCAGTTTACCCAACTTATTACCGCCGGCTATGTCAATAAAGAAGTTTTCTTGAAACGCGGTTTAGCCTACTACCATCAGAATGAATTTGAAAAGGCCAAAAATGACCTGGACGAAGCCTTGAAAGCGAGGATCAACACGGCAGAACTTTTTGAATACCGCGGCAACGCAAAATACAAATTGGAAGATTTTCAGGGAGCGGGTATGGACCTTGATAAAGCCGTTGCGATGGGAGCCAGCAATTTCGAAACCTATTCCAATTTGGGCAATGCCAAATTCCGGATGGAGAATTATAAGGAAGCCATTATCAACTATGATAAAGCGATCATCACCGGTAAAACGGATGCCATGCTTTTTAACAATCGCGGGAAAGCCAAATTCAACCTGAGCGATTACAAGGGAGCCTTGCCTGATTTCGATCAGGCGCTGACGCTAAAGCCGGACTACGATAAAGCATTGGAGAACCGCGCAGCAACAAGATACCAGTTGCAAGAATGGAAAAACGCAATCGCCGACTATGAAAAGATGATATCAGGTGGTCGCAACGATATCGAACTTTTTCAAAGGGTAGGGACCGCAAAATTCCACCTTGATGATTTTAAGGGATCGACTGACGCGCTGACCATCGTGGTGAACAAAGGAGTCAAGGAAGCCGATGTATTTCGCTTGTTGGGATTGAGTTGGGCAAAGGCCGGCAACAACAATGAAGCCGTGAATTCTCTGACGGCTGCCGTCTCTTTGGGTGTCAGCGACAAGGAAGTGTTTGAAACATTAGGCGTCTGTCAATATAAAACAAAAGACTATACCGGAGCAATTGAATCATTGGCCAGGGGGGTGAAGGCGGGTGCGGGTGCAAAAGAGGTTTTTTTGTACAAGGGCAATGCTGAGTATATTCAGAAGGATTATGAGAATGCAGCAAAAGACCTGGAGAAGGCCATTGCGATGGGGGCTGCGGATTACGATGTATTCAAAAATATGGGCGACATCCACTATCTAAGGAATGATTTTGGTGCCGCTATCAAATACTACGACAAGGCCATCAATTTTCCGACAGCAGATGCGATTGTCTATAATAACCGGGGAAAGGCGAAAGCCGGCCTCGGTGATCTGCCTGGTTCGTTACCCGATTTTGATAAAGCGATCGCCCTGAAGCAGGATTATGCCAAAGCTCTTGGCAACAGGGGAGGAGTTCGGTTCGCGCTTGGAAATTTTGCGGGGGCCGAAGAGGATCTGGATCGCTTAAAAAATGCGGAAGGGGAATCACCTGAACTTTTGCGCATGCTTGGTATTTGCAAATACCAACTGAAAGAAAAGGACGCTGCAAAAAGTTTCCTGGAAAGCGCCGTGAAGGCCGGGGTTAACGATGGAAAGGTAAATCTCTATCTTGGTTACCTGAGATTCGAGAATCAGGAATTCAAAGAAGCCGCAGAATCATTGAAGGCTGCTGAAGCGAATGGGGAAAAGGAAATGACGTTGTATGAGAGGCGAGGCAAGGCGTTGTTTCAGACAATGGATTACATTCAGGCAGCCCTCGATTTGGAAAAGGTAGTACAAGGAGGCCATCCCGATTTATCGACTTTTGAATGTCTAGGTCTGGCGACCATACAGCAGCAAAAGAATAAAGAGGCATTGGTGTATCTTGAAAAAGCGGCCGCCTTAAACAGCCAGCATAAAGAGGTCTACTTTCAATTGGGCAATGGTCGGTTTAAAGAAAATCATTTGTACGCTGCCGTGGAAGCATACGATAAGGCCATCTCCCTTGGCGCAAAGAGTGAGCTGATTTTTAACAATCGTGGAAAAGCTAAACTCAATCTTGGTCAAGCTTCCGAGTCGATCCAGGATTTCAATAATGCCTTGCAAATCAAGCCGAATTATGTTCAGGCCTTGAAAAACCGTGCGGCCGCCAATTATCAATTAAAAGACTGGCCCAAAACCATTACTGACATTGCCATGGTGGCAGCTCAAGGCCAATTGGGACCAGAGGAATTTGCGTATTCAGGGATTGCGAAATACTGTCTGAAGGATTACAAAGGATGTATTGATGATCTCTCAAAGGCTATCAACGGCGGAACCGCTCAGAATCAGGTCTACGTTGCACGGGGAAGCTCTTATTTCGAAATTCAGGATTACCACAATGCGCTGCCCGACCTCAACAAGGCCGTTGAAGCAGGAGCGTCTTCACCGGAAGTTTTTTTTATCCGCGGTTCTGTGAAATTTCAGGGACAAGACTACAAGGGCGCCCTGGTAGATCTCGACAAGTCCATCACATCGGGATTTGAGAGTGCCAACGCACTCGATATGCGCGGTTTTTGCAAACTCGACAACAAGGATCTGGAAAATGCGATGAGTGATTTCGATGCCGCCCTTGAAAAGGACCCGAAGCTGGCCTCCGCCTACTTCCATCGCGGAGATGCAAAATTCAGATCCAACAATTTGCCAGGAGCCACGCAGGATTATACGCAAGCGGTTAACCTTGGCTTAAAGGACCCGGTTCTCTTTAACAATCGCGGAAAAGCATTTTCTAATCAGCAGAATTATGCGGCTGCGATTGAAGACTTTAATTCGGCCATCGCGCAGAACGCCGGATATGCCAAGGCTTATGACAACCGCGGGCAGGCTTACTATAAGCTAAAGAAGTATGATGAGGGAGTAAAGGATTTCCGTCAGGTTGAAAAACTGAATGAAAAGCCAGAGGCCGGCCTCTTTCAGAAAATCGGGGAAGGATATTTTGAACTTAAGAACTACACGGCGGCGCACGAATACCTTGATAAGACTGTCCAGGGAGGTGTGAAGGATAAGGATATTCTCTTCAAACGCGGAAAATGCTTGATAGAGGATGAGGATTATCAGCCAGCTTTGCGGGATTTTGACGAAGCCCTGAAACTGGGAGAAAATACAGTCACCTTGTTTTTGGAAAAAGCGCGGGCCTATCTGGCTCTTGGAAACGCAAAATCTGCACTCGATGCGTTAAGTAAAGCCACGGCCCTCGATCCCAAAAATGCAGATGTACATTTTAATAGCGCCCTGGTCAAGGAGGAAAGCAAGGACTATGCCGGTGCAGTGCTCGATTACGATAAGGTCATAAACCTTAATCCAAAAGATGCCGCAGCGTTTGCCGGTCGTGCCAATTGCAAGGTGGGTCTTGAAGATTATGGTGGCGCCGTTTCAGATCTTGACGATGCGATTGACCTGAATGATACCAGCGCCTCATTCTACAAACAGCGGGGCAATTGCTATTATCAACTCAATGAAAAGGAAAAAGCCTGCAATGATTGGAACAAGGCCGTTGAATTAGGTGATGCAAAAGCAAAGTTTTCGGTGAGTCAATATTGCAAAAAATAATGAAGCGCATTTTTCTTCCTTTGATTTTGGCTTTTTTGCTGCTGGGTTGCAGCCATGCAGAGGAAAGAATTGAAAAAGTGGTTCTGATTTCTGCCAACGCTGAATGGAGGGTTGTACAGAATGTCTTTCCCAATGAGACGATTTTCCATTCACTATGGGGTGAATATTTTTTTAAGGAGCTGCCGGTTGGAAATTCTACAGAGAAAGTGATTTTCTTTCATGGCGGATGGGGAAAAGTGGCCGCCGCTGCATCGACACAATACTGCATTGATCAGTGGAACCCGAAGTACATCATTAACCTGGGTACTTGCGGAGGATTTGAAGGCGAGATTAGGAAATATGATATCATCCTGGTCGACAGGACCGTGATTTACGATATCGCTGAGGCCATGGGGGACTCGCAGGAAGCAATCGATGAGTACTCCACCACCATTGACCTGTCGTGGATCGGGGGGGATTTTCCAACAGCCGTTACCAAGACTTTACTGGTGTCCGCAGACAAAGACCTTGTGCCTTCGGAAATCCCCATGCTTAAATCAACTTATCATGCTGTCGCGGGAGATTGGGAAACGGGAGCCATCGCATATACCTGCGCAAAGAACAACCAACGCGTGTTGATTCTGAGGGGTGTCAGTGATCTTGTGAGTTTGGAGAAAGGTGGAGAGGCCTACCAAAAGAGATCAGTCTTTATCGATGGAACGGAAGTGGTCATGAAGAAGCTTCTTGCGGATTTACCCCGTTGGCTGGAAAGATGCCCGGCCTCACCCCGACCCTCTCCGGAGGAGAGGGGGATCTCACCCCAACCCGCTACGGAGTAGCGGGAGATTATTGATGAGGAGCCTTCGTTATGCAAATCTGTTCGAGGGTCTTCAAAAATCATTCAAATCTTACATCTGACATTCCACGACCGCATTGGCTGGCGAATTGTTGATTACTTCGCGGAAATTTGATGGATCAACGTTTACCAAAAAGGACAGGGCTACATTCCAAAAGCAGCCTTGGGTGTGATTGAAAATGTAAATTCAGAATAACAATGAGAAAGTTTATGTTCGCCATGGTAGTAATCCTGGTTTCGATAGGCGGATCAGCGAAAGATGTAATTTCCGGCAGGGTGGTAACCGTAATTGACGGAAACACCGTGGAGGTAACAACGGCCGACAGTGAAACCTATATCATCATGCTCCATGAAATCGATTGCCCTGAGTTGGGACAGAAATTCGGGGAGCAGGCGAAACGTTTTCTGGAAAAATTGCTATTAGACAAACCAGTGAGTGTGGAGATGAAGGGCAAGAACCGCTGGGGCACTCGCTTCGGTATTATTATGATTGATGGTGAATTGGATCCTCGATATGAATTACTGGAAGCCGGTTTGGCATGGACAACAGAAGTTAACCCCAACCCTGAATTTGAAGAGTTAAAGGAAAGAGCCAAAGAAAATGGAAGGGGCCTGTGGAGAGAAGATACCCCCACACCCCCCTGGAAGTTCCGTCGGCAACAGACCCTAACTCAATTCAAATCGAATTGAACAGAATAACCGCGAAATAATTTCGTTAGGCCTTGGTATGCAACAACCAAGGCTTTTTTTCGTGTCTATGCTGGTAATGACCGTTTCACTGGCTTATGGTCAATCAAAGGGCGAGTTTTCAGGCCCTTTCCCCAAAGAATCAAAGCCAACTATCAGGGAGCCGGTTTATAAAAAAGGCGTTTTTTCTCCTCACCGGGCCAAATCTTACAAGCTCAAAAAACAAAAAGTCACCCACTCAGCGCAATACGAGTTCTATGAGCGCGTTGAGCAGGCAGCCAAAGACCGGGAGAAGCTGCTAAAGAAATTGGCCAAGCCGCAGTATTCCAACTTCCTTTACTACGGTCATAAACGCAAGCCCAAAAAGCACGCTCCGAACAAAATGAAATACTGTCCCGAGTGCGGCATCAGACACTAGCCCTCCCTTCATCCTCTCCTTCATGGCACAGCCATTAGACGGGATGAACCGGGGTCAGTGCTCAAACAATCCCAAAAACTCAGTAACTTCACTTTCTTGTTTTTATGAAAGTGAACATTGCCTCCTGCATTGAGCACACCAATCTGAGTCCCACCCTGGCTATTGGTGATATCGACAGACTGGTTGAGGAAGCAATCCGGTTTAGCTTTCTTGGAATTTGTGTGCCGCCCTTTTGGGTGAAGCGTGCGCAACGTGAAATCGGGAAAGCAAAGATAATCCTGGTCACGGTCGCAGGCTTCCCGTTGGGCTACAACATGACCGAGACCAAGCTTGATGAAATCAAAAGAGCAATTGACAACGGCGCGGATGAGATTGATGTTGTATGGAATCTTACTTCCTTCAAGACGGGGATCCCGTGGACGAAAATCGAAGTCGCCAAGTGCGCCAAATTGACTCATGACCATCAAAAAATATTGAAAGTAATTATCGAGACCGCGTATCTTTCCAATGAAGAAATTTCCGAAGCGAGTAAACTGTGCGCCAACGGGGGTGCGGACTTTGTAAAAACCTCGACCGGTTTTGCTCCGGCTGGGGCCACCGCAGAACATGTGCGTCTTATCCGAGCCTCGCTTCCTCCGGCAGTGGGCATCAAAGCATCAGGAGGAATTAAGACATATGACCAAGTCGTGCAATTGATGGAAGCTGGAGCAGACCGGTTAGGCACTACTTCCGGAGTAAAAATTATGGAATCAATCCCCCATCCCCATGAGTGATTTCTTATCGAACATTTTCCCGGAAGAGTCAGCGATTCCGGAGGCCGTCAATGTGAATGAGATTGAACAACGTGAATATT
>JBGPGZ010000263.1:0-6155 GCA_041484175.1 Cyclobacteriaceae bacterium
AGTGGAGGGTGATTCAACTTTTATTTGCAATGGCAAGTCCTCAAATGTTTTGTTGATAAACTCAATATTATAGAGATTGGTGATAAACCCGCCTTCGCTTCGCTGGTACAAGGTGCCGGAAACTTTAAAAACGTTGGTTTCCACATCGGACCTGGTAAGGAGACCAAAACTTAACAGCCCCATCAACGCGAGCAGTACGACCGAATAGCCGATCACGCGCGGGGTAATCAGGTTCATTGCTCCATTCTGAATCGAATTGAATGAGGCATACCGGATCAATCCTTTGGGTTTGTTGATCTTGACCATCACGTCATCGCAGGCATCGATGCAAGCTGTACAGTTTACACATTCGAGTTGCGTTCCATTCCGGATATCGATGCCAGTTGGGCAAACATGCACGCATAATTTGCAGTCGATGCAATCGCCCATTTTTACATCTTTCACAGGATGCTTTTTTAATTTTCCACGCGGTTCACCCCGCAGCCAATCGTATGCCACAACAATCGAATCCTTCGTCAACAAAACTCCCTGAAGCCTTCCATACGGGCATACCGCGATGCATGCTTGCTCGCGAAACCTGGCGAAAACACCATAGAAGACCGCGGTAAAAGCCGACACTCCCAGAAGGGCGGGGCGGTTTTCAAGCGGTGACTGCTGGATGAACTGGAGCGTCTTGTCTATGCCTATTAAATAAGCCAATGCTGTAACGGCGATCAATAATGAGATCAGCAAGAATAAAGAGTGTTTGAGTGTCTTCTTGCCGATTTTACGAAGATGGTAGGGTTCATGGTCCAGTCTTCGCTGTGCAGGTCCGTCCCCCTCGATCCAGTATTCAATCTTACGAAAGACCATTTCCATGAACAGCGTTTGGGGACACATCCAGCCGCACCAGACCCTTCCAAACACAACCGTAAAAAGAATGATGAATACAAAAAATGACAGGAGCGTGATCGCCAAAAAAACAAAATCCTGCGGCCAGAAGGCCTGACCTAGAACAACAAATTTTCTTTCGAAGATATTCAAGAGGAGCAGGGGCCGGCCTCCAATCTTCAGAAAAGGTCCGCAAAAGAAGAGAGACAACAGCAGTACCGTCACGACCACGCGCCATCGATGAAGAGATCCTCCCGGAATCTTCGGAAATAGCCATATCCTTTTGCCCTTTTTGTCTACCGTGGCAATGGTATCGCGAAACTCCTCATCATACCGATATAAATCGTTTCCGGATTGTGTGATTTCCATCCCTTCAGTGTATCATCACTTGATCATGATTAATTTTGTGCTATCCAAGGAGGCCGTATTTGGCGTAGGTTTAAACAGTTCTCCCTGCGGCGCCTTCGCATTCTGCGGATTCGTCCCCTGAAGGCTCATCACATAAAATGCGACATCCCGAACATCCTTCTGGCTCATGACCTTGCCCCAGGCCGGCATCGCCTTTTCTACAACACCGTTTTTTATCGTTGAAAATACGCTTTTGATATCGCCACCGTGCAACCAAAACGCGTCCGTCAAATTGGGGCCAATAGTGTTCCCTCCACCGTCATTCCGGTGACATGAACCACAGTTACTACTCATGAATACTGATTTGCCCCTGGCGATCATAGTGGCATCATTGGAAAAAGTCAGCTTATCCTCATCAATCACCGAGGCGGGCTGTGATGCCTTCAGAATTCGGGCCTGTTCTTCGGCCACAGAAACTTCATTCTGATACTCCTGTTCGGACAGGGGTAATGCGTTGGAAAGATGGAACAATACCATATATACAAAGGCAAAAACGATCGTTCCATAAAATAATCCTTTCCACCAGGGCGGTAAGTGATTATCCAGTTCGCGAATGCCATCATAATTATGGTCTAGCTCAATATTTTTTTCCTCTTCCAGGGGAATCAAAGCATTGGCATTTTGCCAGAATTTGGTCCACGCGCTTTGTGGTTTCACATACGAGACACCCATTCTTGCGGCTTTTTCGCGTGCCCCCCTTTCAACAAGGAGATTGAGCACCCTCACTGCGATCATGGCGGCAACCAACGTCAGAATAAGGGCAATGAAAACAAACAGGCCAAGGATGTATATTCGAAAGAGGGGATCATCCCAAAAATTCCTGGAGGCCGCGGTATTCAGTTGCTGAGCCCTTGACAGCACACTCATCAACATGCAGCATCCTGACAAAACCATTTTTTTCATAGGCGTCAATTTTGAGAAGATAATTTCTTTTCTGTTGAGCAATTTTCCTGGGCAGCCGCACCAGCCTGTTCGGTCGGCAGTTCCCCCTGCTGGAGAGGAAGGTCTGCCATATACTCAATGAATTTCTTATCGGCGGTAAATACCCACCATAAGAGACAAATAAAAAAGAGGAAAAAAATTACAAACGAGACCACCGGCCAAACGGCGATGTTTTCGATGCTTTGCAAAACATTATTGTACATCGTTGTTGAAATTAAATGGTTCAATATCCATTCGACTGTCAGAAATCCTAAGGCAGTTCATTCTAAAACGACTCTTAATTTTTTGTTGGGGAGCCCGGCAGCGGTTCATTGTTGATTTCCGCCGTCTTTCCAGCTTTGATGTCTTGTCCAAGTCGCTGTAAATAGGCGATCAGCGCGACAATCTCCGTTTCAGGCGCTACTTCTATTCCATCCGCCTTCAGGTTGGAAGCAATAACCATTGCCTGCTTGTCCAGCTCTTCATTCGCAACTGCTTCATATCCCTCTTCATAAGGAACTCCCACCTTTCGAAGCGCACTTATCTTCTTTCCGGTTTGATTCTTGTCAATAACCTGCTCAAATAGCCAGGGATAGGGAGGCATGATCGAACCCGTTGAAACTGCATCAGGGGCAAGCATGTGATTGTAATGCCATGTATTGGAGTACTTTCCACCGATACGCTGCAAATCCGGACCGGTTCTTTTTGATCCCCAAAGAAAAGGATGGTCATATACGTATTCGCCGGCTTTTGAATATTCACCATAGCGTTCCGTTTCAGAACGGAAAGGTCGTACCATTTGGGTATGACAATTCACGCAACCTTCGCGTATATAAATATCGCGACCATGAAGTTCGAGCGGCGTGTATGGTTTTACACTGGAGATGGTTGGAACGTTTGACTTGATGAGGAAAGTAGGCACCATCTCCATAAGGCCGCCGATCAGGATAACAACGAGCGAAAGAACGGCGAATAGCACGGGCTTATGTTCCAGGACACGGTGATGCCATGCTCCGCTTCTTGGAGCTACGTATTCTTTTGCCAGGGGGGCCGCTTCCGCGGCCTCATTGGCAATAAAGTTTCCGGCATAGGCAGTCTTTATCAGATTATACGTCATGATGATCGCCCCGGTGAGATAGAGACTTCCACCAACTGCCCGCAACATATGCAGGGGAAGAATCTGAACGGTTGTCTCCAAGAAGTTCTTGTAGACCAGGAAACCTTCAGGATTGAATTCCTTCCACATCAGGCTTTGTACGACACCCGAAACATACATCGGCAATGCATAGAAAATAATGCCAAGGGTACCCAGCCAAAAATGCAGATTGGCCAGCTTAGTGGAAAACAATTTCGTATCCCACATGCGAGGGACCAGCCAATACAGCATACCAAAAATGAGAAAGCCGTTCCAACCCAAACCCCCAACATGAACATGGGCAATGATCCAATCCGTAAAGTGCGCAATGGCATTGACATTTTTCAGGGATAACAATGGGCCTTCCAGGGTTGCCATTCCATAGGCTGTAACGGCGACCACCAAAAATTTAAGTACTGGTTCCTCACGCACCCTGTCCCAAGCACCCCGTAAGGTCATCAGACCATTGAGCATGCCACCCCATGATGGGGCGATCAGCATGATGGAAAAGACGACCCCCAGGGATTGGGCCCAATCCGGCAACGAAGTATATAATAGATGATGTGGGCCAGCCCAGATGTATATAAATATGAGTGACCAGAAGTGGACAATGGAAAGCTTGTAAGAATATACCGGACGGTTGGCAGCTTTCGGCAGAAAATAATACATGAGGCCGAGGTAAGGCGTCGTCAAGAAAAAGGCTACTGCGTTATGACCATACCACCACTGCACCAGCGCGTCCTGAACGCCGGCATACCCGGAATAGCTCTTAAAGAAATTCACGGGAATTTCAAAGGAATTCACCAGGTGCAACACCGCCACGGTGATGAAGGTGGCGATGTAAAACCAGATGGCCACATACATATGTCGCTCCCTCCGTTTGATAATCGTGCCGATCATGTTCCATCCAAACACAACCCAGATAATCGTGATCGCGATATCAATGGGCCATTCTAACTCGGCATATTCTTTGGAAGTGGTCATGCCCAACGGCAATGAAATCGCTGCTGCCAGGATAATCAGCTGCCATCCCCAAAAGTGGATCCAGCTTAATCCATCACTGAACATGCGCGTTTTTAACAAGCGCTGCATGGAATAGTACACACCAGCGAACATGGCATTGCCTACAAAAGCAAAAATGATGGCATTGGTGTGCAGAGGGCGAATGCGACCGAACGTTGTATACTGTGTGTCAAAGTTGAAGATGGGATAAAATAATTGGATGGCTGCGGTGAGTCCTACCAGCATTCCAACCAACCCAAAGACAACCGTCGCAATGATAAATGCCTTAACAACTTTGTTGTCGTAACTGAATTTCTCTAACTCCATTGATTGTTGGTTTGATTTGAATTGGCTTAAAACTAGGAACGTTCAGCAAGGTCAAACATGACCTAAATTAACAAAAAAGCTGAGTTTTGTCAGGATTGGCATTAACTGACGGAAAAATATAGCCTTCCGCCCAGTCCCGCAAAATCAAACAGTATATGGGAAACCACAACGAATGAAATGGATTTGGTTTCCCTGGCGACAGAACTGAAGAAAAGTCCCAACAAAAAGGCAGCGGCAACAAAAGAAAACGATCCTCCTGGATTTTGATTGGCGAAGACGATCTGAGGCGCAAAATGCCAAACGGCAAAACCAAGCGATGAATATAGGACATACCAATTCGTGTTTCCGAGCAGTCTAAGGAAAGTACCCCGCCATAATACCTCCTCTGCGGTCGCATTAATCAGCGAAAGAGCAAAGGAAGTGATGATAAGGAGCGCGTCTGCCCGGTCCACTACTTTCGGAAATTGATAACCATATGCCAATGCGACAGGCAGGGACAACAAAACCAAATTCCTGATTGGATGGAGACCCAGAAAGGGCTTACGAATCCGGAATAAGTTGGCAATTGCTTTCCAGCCGGTCAGTGAAACCGGAACGATGAAGCACCAAAACAACCAGTAGAACAAGAATGAAAAAAAATAGCCGGGCTTCTGCCCCAGGAATTTCGGAAGGAAATAGAAAGCCATTACCATTGTCGCCAGCAACAGGAAGGGAATAAGATAAGCGACCGATTGGGCCCGCGTGTCAGCAAGGCGGGCTCGATGCTTTTCAACCGCCATCCGTGGATGATTTTTTCGCGACCTTCTATCTGGTTTCAATACTGGCACCATTTCCACCGGAAATCATGGTCATATCTCTTTAACAAGATAAAAAATGCAACAGACGAACACACACTAAGTTCTTAATAAACGAAAGGTTCAAAGTAGTTTTTATTTCAGAAAAATAGATTGACCAAAATCAACCGATGGCCTGATGTAAATCATGTTTTGATTGATAAACTGGCTACATCTTGTCTCGTCAATAATAGTTTAGTTCATTAACCAACCATAAAAAAGGAGGCATTATGACACTTATTAGAAAATCTGATTGGCCGTCTCTCATTGGCGGCTCCTGGTTATCCGATTTCATCGATAACGACCGTTTCTTTGATTCCGACTGGATGAAAAAACAGTCCGTTCCCTCTGTCAATGTGATAGAATCCGACAAGGGCTTTGAAATTGAGGTAGCAGCCCCCGGTCTTTCGAAGAAAGACTTTAAGATCACGACCGATGATCGCATGCTCACCATCTCTTCCGAGAAGAAAGAAGAAAAAGAGGAGAAGGAGAATGACTATACACGGAAGGAATTCAACTATTCTTCTTTCAGCCGGTCCTTTGCACTTCCTGAAAATGTGAGCGAAGAAGGTGTGAAGGCAAGATATGAGGATGGTGTCTTGAAATTGAGCCTGTCAAAAATGGCACTCCCCCAGGGGAAGTCTCGAAAAGCGATTGAG
>JBGPGZ010000264.1:0-6136 GCA_041484175.1 Cyclobacteriaceae bacterium
CCTTTTGTTTTCCTCGCTTTCGACGATGGTTTGAGAACCGATGCCGACATTATCATTCTCGCTCGACCAATTCATGACAGCTCCCACGCCGCTGGCGGCGCCGCTGAAATCATATTTTGTATCAGGATCCAGTTTGGCCCAGGGCGACCAGGAATTAAAACTTTGAAAATTATTTATTTCCGCAAAAACTTGTTCCGGTTTTGCGTTGATAACAATGGAGCGCTCCATGTGGGCATGGGACGGTAACAATACAACGGTACCACCCAGAATGACCACCAGGATGGCCACAACAATGCCAGTAATTTTTAAAGCCTTCATAAGGTGCGGGTTTATGAGTTATAGAGCTAATTTAAGAAAATATTAAAAGAAGAATGGTTGTAATTCTCTTAAAAAATGTAAAAATTAGGCATCGAGAAAACCCTGATTACCCATGAGCATCTTTACCAACCCCAACCGGATCCCTGAGAACTATGGAATCAAGATCGCGGGCGGATTGATCGTTTATTTTTTGATTATGAAATTTGCGGGGTTGGGGCACCATGTGGAGCTACGCTTGCTGAACTTATTCATTCAGGTGGCGGGGATCTTTTTCGCGCTGAAGAAATTCAAAGTCTCTCACGGCGCGCATATCAATTATTTCAGAGCGCTGGTCACCGGCGTGGCCACGGCCGCCATTGGCTCGATCATTTTTGCGTTGTTCCTTTTCCTCTATATGAAACTGGACAATGACCTGATGCAATCCATCATTGAGAACGAACCGATGGGCCGGTATCTCAATCCCTACATGGCCGCGTTCATCGTCGCCCTCGAAGGGGTCTTCTCCGGATTGCTTGTAACTTTTGTGCTGATCAACTATGTGAGCACAGATGAGGTGAGTGAATCGTGAGTAACGGCATGAGTTCTCACCAGCACGAGTGCGACGTCTTGATTATTGGCGCCGGCGGCGCCGGATTGAGAGCAGCTATTGCCGTTGTGGAGGCCAATCCCAAATTGAAGATCGGCGTCATCTCCAAAGTCTATCCCATGCGCAGTCATACGGTTTCCGCCGAGGGCGGAGCCGCGGCCGTCATCAAATCCAATGACAGTCTAGATCATCATTCTTATGACACGATCTCCGGCGGAGACTGGATGAGCGACCAGGATGCCGTTGAGGCTTTTGTGCAGGAGGCCCCGAAAGAAATGATTCGACTGGAACATTGGGGTTGTCCCTGGAGCCGGCAGGAAGATGGGCTGGTGGCAGTGAGGCCGTTTGGAGGCATGAAAAATGAGCGCACCTGGTTCGCCGCTGACAAGACGGGCTTCCACATGCTGCACACGCTTTTTCAAAACACGCTGAAGTATGAACAGATCGAGCGCTTCGATGAATGGTTTGTGACCAAACTGTTGGTCGATGACGGGAGGTGCCAGGGAGCGGTAGCCATTGAAATGGCCACTGGAAAAATGCATTCCATTACCGCCGGCGCTGTAATCCTCTGCACAGGCGGATGCGGAAAAGTTTTCCCCTACACTACCAACGCAAACATCAAAACCGGCGATGGCATGGCGCTGGCCTACCGCGCTAATGTGCCGCTCAAGGACATGGAGTTTGTACAGTACCATCCCACGGGCCTTCCTTTTACCGGAATTCTGATTACAGAAGCTACACGCTCAGAAGGCGGCCACCTTTTGAATAAAGACGGATACCGCTATTTGCAGGATTATGATCTTGGCAGGCCGGAACCCAAACCGGTATTGAGGTCGATGGAATTGGGACCCCGCGACCGTCTCTCGCAGGCTTTTGTCAAGGAACAGGAAAAAGGAAGGACCCTCACAGGCCCCTATGGTTCTTTTGTCCACCTGGACATCCGCCATCTCGGGGAAAAAATCATTAATGCGAAACTTCCTTTTGTCCGGGAACTCTGTCTGAAGTATGAGAATATTGATCCAATCAAGGAAATGATCCCTGTGCGTCCTGTGGTACACTACATGATGGGGGGCATTCACACGGACATTCATGGTGCAACTCCGTTGGAGGGCCTGTACGCCGCCGGAGAAGTTGCCTGCGTGAGCATCAACGGGGCCAATCGCCTGGGCTCCAATTCGCTGACCGAGCTATTGGTTTTCGGGGCCAGAGCAGGAAAGAGTGCCGCGGAACTTGTTTCCGGTAAAAAATCAAAGAGCACCGCTTTGCATGCGCTTGCATCGGAGGAGGTGGCTCGGATCGAGCGCCAATTTTTGAAAAAAACCGGGGGTACGGAACGAATCGCCGACTTGAGAAAAGAAATGCACCAAACCATGGAAGCTGGAGCAGGTATCTACCGGAGCGAGGCCACTTTGCTGAAGTCACAAGGGGTGATTCAGTCATTGCAAGAGCGATTTCATAATGTTTCCGTATCTGATGCCAGCAGGACTTTCAACACGGAATTAATCAGCGTCATTGAACTTTCCTATATGCTGGACATTGCGGAGGCGATCATCCAATCAGCCCTGCACCGAAAGGAGTCGCGCGGTTCGCACCAGCGCAATGACTATCCGAAGCGGGACGACACAACCTACCTGGCGCATTCGCTGGCGTACAGAAAAGAAAAAGAATTGCCGGAAATAAAATATTCTCCAGTCACCATCACACGCTGGCCTCCGGGTGAAAGAGTATATGGAAGATAATCACGGAAAGCCGGGGTCGTGGGAAGAGAAAATTAAAAAATAACGCTTATGCAGACACACATATCGCTGGATGTATTTCGGTATCGCCCGGAGCAAGAATCAGAGCCTGTTTTTCAGCGATATGAGGTGCCGCTGCGAAAGGATTGGGTAATTCTCGATGCGCTCAATTATATCAAGGACCAGGTGGATGGCACCCTGTCCTTCCGCTGGTCTTGCCGAATGGGCGTTTGTGGAAGTTGCGGAATGATGGTTAACGGAACACCGGTACTTACGTGCGCTTCGTTCCTGGAAAAATTTGCACCGGGACCGATCCGGGTAGAGCCCCTTGAAAACTTTCCGGTCGTACGGGACCTGGTGATTGAAATGAGTGACTTCATGGACAAATTGAAGAAAGTGAAGCCGTGGATCATTCGCCGGGAGGAAGAGGAAAAAAGCCCGGCGACAGAGTACCTGCAAACGCCCTCGCAGCTTGCTGACTACAAGCAATACAGCATGTGCATCAATTGTATGCTGTGTTATGCGGCCTGCCCTGTGTATGGTCTGGAACCCGGCTTCACGGGTCCCGCCGCCATTGCCCTGGCCCAGCGCTACAACCTCGACAATCGCGATCAGGGTCAACAGGAGCGAATGGAGTTGCTCAGCGCGGATGACGGCATTTGGCAATGCACTTTCGTGGGCGAATGCTCGGCCGTTTGCCCCAAGGGAGTCGACCCGGCTGGAGCGATTCAGCGTTACAAAGTAGGTGGCGCGGGCGATTGGTGGAAGTCGGTACTATTGCCATTTGGAAAAGGATCATGACAAAAGCCTATGGAGAATTTGACCATTAAGGAGAAGAGGCCCAAAAAGTATATCAGGCCGATGCCCATCTTCTGGTGGGTACACCGCTGGGTGCACATCAAGTTCATCGCGCGTGAATTGACGAGTGTATTTGTGGCAGCGTATGCGGTGATCTTCCTGCTTTACGTTCGCTCGATAGGTCGGGGTCCGGATGCCTTTGCAGATTTCTCCGAACGATTGCGCGTGCCTGCATTGATCGTTTTCCATGCAGTGGCTTTGCTGGTCTTATTGTTTCACAGCATTACGTGGTTCAACCTGGCACCCCAGGCGATGGTGATTAAGATAGGAGACCGAAAAGTCCCCGGTGTAGTGATCGCCCTTCTTAATTACGCAGGTTGGGTTGTGATTTCCGCCGTGCTTGCGTGGATCATGTTGCATAAACAATAGAAGCAAAGGGCTTAATAAAAAAAAGATGAAGAAGCACATCGATCCGTTTTGGTGGACGTTATTTGGAGCAGGGGGCGCCTTGTCTGCACTTTTCCTTCCCGCCTTGCTTTTTTTTACGGGCATTGCTTTCCCCCTGGGCTGGTTCACCACACCGCCTTATGAATACTTGCATTCATTGGTCTCTCCATGGTACGTTCGTCTTTTTTTTCTTGCGATTATTTCACTTTCGTTGTTTCATTGGGCTCACCGGTTCAGATTTACCTTGTATGAGGGATTGCAACTCCATCACTTCGATTTAATTATTCCTATTCTTTGCTATGGCACGGCAATCGCGGGCAGCATTTTTGCGGCATTGACCTTATGGAATTTGTGAGAAGCTCCGACCCTGCACAGCGTGCCAAGGTCAGCCAAATGGTCTTGCAATTGGAACGGGCAAAGGCTATATTGTATTCCTGCTTTCGCACATGAAATATAAAGTATAATGCCATGATGGATTTAAAACCAATTACAAAGGAAGGCATACCCAGGGCCCTGGAGAAAGTGGATCGCTATCGTCTTCTGAATGAACCCGCTGAGGCTGAGAGTATTTGCCGGGACATTCTTGAAGTCGAACCAGACCATCAAAAGGCGCTGGTGTTGCTCATTCTTACCTTAAGCGATCAATTCAGTAAAGGCGTTACCGAGAAGGAAGCCAACAGCGTACTCCCCCGGTTGAAGGACAATTATAAGCGAGCTTATTATAAAGGTATAATCACGGAGCGCCTTGCAAAAGCGGCCCTTGTCCGTGCCACACATGGAAGCCAATTTGACGCCTATGAATGGCTGCAGGATGCGATGGAAGCATTTGAAGAGGCGGCTGCCATTCGGCCCGAGGGCAATGACGATGCAATCCTGCGGTGGAATGCTTGTAAGCGCACGATTGAACGGTACAAACTGTCGGCCCGTGGAAAAGAACACGCAGAGCCACCCCTGGAATAAAATAACGTTATTGCAAACACGCAATTCTCAACCTGCCATTCAATCATTGCCGGATTTTGCTCCCGGTAACCGGCCTTTGATAAATTTGATCTGACCGTTGTGATTGGATTCATGTTCACAAACATGAAACCACTTACAATAGTTGTTGGTCGGTTTTTTCTCGAAAAAGGAAGGATCGACTTTGGCCAACCACTCATCGTCTCGCTTGCGAAACTCGGCCAGGGTTTTCTCCCGGCCCTCTTTCAAAACAGACAAATAATAATCAAGGTTATTGCCCTTGATTGATTTTCTCCCCTCATCGCCAAGATGCATGGCGGCATTCCATTTCTCTTTGTCACTTTCCTTGTAGGTCGACAGCCCCTCAAACGTATTGGCCTGATAAAATGCTTCGGTCGCCGCCAGGTGCAGGAGCATCGCACCGATGGTATTGGCTTTGGGATCATGAAGATAATCCAGGTCCTTTTGGCTAAGACCTTCAACGGAAAACAATACCACCTGCCGCATCCAATTCATCATCGAAACAAGTGTCCCAAGTTGCGGAGAGTATCCTTCCATAGGTCCGATGATGTGAATACTGTCGGCTGGTTTGATGCGAGCTGTTCCTGTTTGAGGAAAAAGAGCAAGGCCTGTAACTACACCGGCAGAAGTCTTGATAAAACTTCTCCGATCAAAAGGATTCTTTTTATAGGATGGCATATTTTTTTGGGGGTAAGGAGACTACTACTTGGTGACCGTTGAATCAGCAGGCACAGGCTTGCTTTCTACCAGTTTCTTCAGCGCACTTAATCCTCTGTCATATTGATCTTCCATTCTTCCTTTCATCAGCATCCACATTGCCTTGCCCTTCAAACCGTCATTCGTGCCTTCGTATATCCAGGTAACTTTTGTTGCACCACCTTCCGGCTCCAATTTGATTTCGCTGTAGAATGTTCCGTCAAATCCTTCAAAAGCCACGATCGTGTATTTTACTTCATGACTTATCTTGCTCCAGGGCGACCAGGCATCAAAGCTTTGGAAACGCGTGATCTCAGCGTTGATGGAGGAAGCAGGGCCATTGATTGAAATCGATTTTTCGAGATGGACCTGTGTGGGTTGGATCGCCACCACAATGACCAGGATAGCAACGATGGACGCCACAACAACGGCGGCAATTTTCAATGTTTTCATTTTTGTTGGCTTGGAATACGAAAGTACAAAATTTGGTCAGGATTTAAGGATTGATCAGGATAATCCATAATGAGAATGCCGAAACAAACCGATCACCGATCACTGATTACCGATCACTGATCAC
>JBGPGZ010000265.1:0-6134 GCA_041484175.1 Cyclobacteriaceae bacterium
GAAATTCTTGCCATCGACTTTTTTCAAACTAGCAACTACCTTCTTTGCCATGGTTTACTTTATTTCTTTGTGTAACGTCTGCTTTTTCAAGATCGGATTATATTTCTTCAACTCAATACGCTCCGTCGTGTTTTTGCGGTTTTTGGTCGTGATATAACGACTCATTCCTGGCAATCCGGTTGCCTTGTGCTCCGTGCATTCCAAAATCACCTGAATCCTGTTCCCTTTCTTTGCCATGTTTTCGCGAATTTAAAGATTATAAAGAAAGTGTTCCCTTTTCACGCGCCTCCTTCAAAACGGCGCTGATGCCCTTCTTGTTAATCGTTTTGATAGCGGTTGTGGATACTTTTAGCGTAATCCACTTGCCATCTTCCGGGACAAAAAAACGCTTGGTATGAAGGTTCGGGTAAAACCTGCGTTTCGTCTTATTGTTGGCGTGGGAAACATTATTCCCCGTTCTCGGCCTCTTTCCTGTAATCTGACACACCCTAGCCATAGAATTCTAAGTTAATTGCCCTGTTTTGAAAAGGGATTGCAAATATCGGGAAAACAGACCCGATTATGCAAGAAGTAACCACAAATTCATCCAAAAAGGGTCTGGATTATGGTTTTGGGGTTCTGGTCTGCAAAATCATGGATAATCAAGTCAGTTGTATACAATTCCTCTACAGTATGCGTGGTTGTGATGCCAATGACTTTTGCTCCTGCCGCTTTTCCGGCAGTCACCCCGGAAAGAGAGTCTTCAATCACAATGCATTGCGCTGACGGCAAGTTCAATGCCTGAGCGACTTTTAAATAAATTTCAGGATTGGGTTTGCCGTGATTGACGTGAGATTCGTCCAGGATGACGGTAAAGAAGCGAGTTGCCCCGGTTTTAGTAAGCGTAAAGTCAACATTGGCCCTTGGCGCTGAGGTGCCTATGGCCCGTGGAATCTTGTAAGAATCCAGCGCTTCCAAAAAACGAAGAAGCCCCTTTACAGGGCGAATGTCTTTTTCAAAGAGATGCCGGTACAGCGCTTCTTTTTCCTGTGAATATTGAACGATAAGCTCCGGAGCCAATTCGCCAAACAGATTCACAATCCATTCCTTATTTGTTCTGCCGTAGATCTTATTGCGGAGTTCATCTTCGTCAAGGGGGTGACCATACTTTTCACAAAATTGTTTCAGTGCCGTTTTGTGATAGGGATTGCTATCCACGATCACTCCATCCATGTCAAAAATGAAGGCGTATTCTTTCATTGGCTCCTAAGTTCCCTGAATATTAAAAAAGAAGTTAATAGATGATAAACTTTCTGCTGTAGATTTTGCCCCTGCTGGCAGGGACGGAGAAACGCGCAATATAAATTCCGGTTGCCAGCCCCTGAGGGGGAACTGGATATTCCTGGTTGGCAGGAATAAAAAATTCTTCTGACATTTTTTGACCTACGACGGAAATGATTTGCACCAATACATTCCGGTCCGCTTTCACTGTAAATCCATTGCCTTTGGGTATCGGATTGGGATAGATATCAATCACAGGATCGGGTGGGAGTTCTACACCTCCGTCATTTTTAAGGATATGAATTCCACCGAGGGAATTGCCAACGAAGATGGCGGGTTTATCGCTGTTAAAGAGGTTTACAACGGCAGGCCAGACTCTCCCACCCAATTTGGTTGCGTGATAATGTTTGGTCAATGGATTGTAAAGGATGTCCTGGGTTCCCAGGACCGCAGAATTCTGAGCCCTGAAATCTCCAAAAAGTGTTAGCATGCCCCGTTGATCACCCACAATCAAGTCAACGCGTCCATCTGCATCCAGGTCAGCGGCCGCCATGGCAAGGCTTTGCCTGGACGTGCTGGTACCAAGTCCGAGAAAGGTCGCGTTTTGAAGTGAGAAATTAAATGATCCACGGGGCCCGTTGTTGATCCAATATTGCAGAGCACCCGTCGACTTGCCAACGAGGATATCGTTAAGACCATCCTGGTTTACGTCCACGAGCAAAATATTTTCAGGCAAGTTGATGCTGAACTCGGTTGGAACAGCCAATTGTCCCGACAAATCAAGTTTGTCCGCGCTGCCATTCGGGATAAACTGTAAGGACGTGATGCCCGTTCGCAAATCCGTGGCCGTAAAAGCAAGGTCCGGTTTTCCATCGGAATCCATGTCGGCAAACTGTGGTTTGAGATTAAATAGGCCAAGGGCTGAAATGCCATCGTAATCATCGGTGATGAATTTGAACGAAGGATTTCCAGCCGTACCCGTGTTTTCAAAATAACTGATACCGGATGGTTTTGCTATAGAGACATAAGTACCGACAAACAAATCCAGATCCCCGTCACCATCTTCATCCATCAATGCAGGCACCGCATTGTCACCCACCTCGATCATTTGATCTTGCAGAAAATTATTCTTGACAAACGTGAAAGCAGGCAATAACGGAGTGCCGGTATTCCGGTATAACCATGCGGATTCCTTGAAATTGACATCCAGCGAATTTCGTGCGTAAATATTAGCGGCAATGATAAGATCGGGAAGCCCGTCGAAATCGATATCTTCATAATAAGGAGCGGGAAAGATTTGTAGCGACAGCGCGTTGGAGGGAGGGAATTCGACGAAATCCGTCATCATCGCATCGTCTTTGGTGCCGCGGTTGGGCAGAAGGTAAAGGTTGGCGCAAGTCTCTTCTGAAAAGAGCAGGTCGCGGTCGCCGTCGCCATCGAGATCGATGGTCAAAATGGATTTGCCGCCGGCATGTTCAATGCGGCCTCCAGACTGAGGGCAGGTGCCGCTGCCAAATATATATTTTCCACAATTGCATTCTTCAAAATTGCCCCAGGTTTGAGTGATGCGCTGAAATTGAAGCGAATCATAAGTGCCCGTATTCTCCAAGCTCATGTTCTTGTGCCATTCAATCGACCCGATTCCCACAAACCGGGCGTCCAGTACATCCAGATCGCCATCCCCATCGACATCGTCGATGGCGGGTATATCCGTTCCATTCACCTGTAAATTGATACTTCCACTAAAGCCAATGGTCAAAATCGGGAAGCCCGGATTGAAGTCGCGCCATTCTAAATTTCCGCCCGGCTTAGTAACATTTACAAAGACCCTCATGCCAAAAGGGTCGCTGGTAAAAATGTCCTTTTTGCCGTCCCGGTTAAAGTCACGCAACAAAAGCCATTGATCAATATTACTTGGAAAGAAATCTTCATACGCTGGAGCATACTGATACGACTTGTTCTGGTTTAAGAAAGTGATGACCTGATTGGCCGTGCGATCAAAAACGACCAGATCCTGGAGGTTATCGCCGTTCAAGTCCATCGTGTTAAACTGGGGTGAATTGAAAGCGCCGGCCCACGGTATCGTCCACGTTTTGCCATTGGACTCAACCGGAATCGTTTGATCAAGTACATATGTAAATTGCGCCCGTGCAGTGAATGGCAGGGCGAAGGCGAGAATGAACAATAATGTTTTACAAGGCATTAAATTTTTTGCTAGTGAAATAACGGATGCCCCCCGGCACCTGTTATCTTGCCTTGCAAGATAATCTGATTTATCTGCATAGTCTGAATCCCTCATCGATATGGATCTTCAATCACTTTACAAAAAATTCCAGGAGTCGGGAAAAGTCTGTACGGACACGCGCCAGGTAACCCGGGGCTCGGTATTTTTTGCGTTAAAGGGTCCGAAATTCAACGCCAACGCCTTTGCTGATGAGGCCCTTCAGAAGGGTGCCCGCTATGCTGTTGTAGACGAGCAAGCGTTTGTCAAGAATCAAAATTACATTTTGGTCAAAGATGCCCTGCAGGCGCTTCAAGAGCTGGCAGGCTTTCACCGAAGCCATTTAAAAATTCCTTTCATCGGGCTTACGGGTTCGAATGGCAAAACGACCACGAAAGAATTGATCCAGGTTGTGCTGAGCAAAAAATACAAGACGTTGGCTACCCGGGGCAATTTCAATAATCACATCGGCGTGCCGCTCACTGTACTTGCGATCGATTCGTCGATCGACATTGCCGTCATTGAAATGGGCGCCAACCACGTTGGTGAAATTGCTTCTCTGGCAGCAATTGCGAACCCTACGCACGGTCTTATCACAAATATCGGGAAAGCACACATCGGCACCTTCGGAGGTTTTGAAAATGTGGTCCGCGGAAAATCTGAATTGTATCAGCATCTGATCGCCCACCAGGGACAAGTGTTTATCAATTCACAAAATCAAACGCTTGCAGCAATGGCCAGCGGGTTTAAATCTCCGCTGTTCTATCCCGCCAGCGGCGATTATTATCACTGCGAGTTGTTGAGCGCTGATCCATTTGTTAAACTGAAAACAGAAAATGGAGACAAGGTGACAACGCAACTGATGGGCAGCTACAATTTTGAAAACGTAGCGGCGGCACTTTGCATTGGGAAATTTTTTGGCGTTGACCCGACCTTGGCAAGCCAGTCGGTGAGGGAGTATGTGCCGGGAAATATGCGTTCGGAGCTGATTCACAAAGGTACGAACACGATTATCCTCGATGCCTATAATGCCAACCCCAGTTCGATGGAGGCTGCCATTAATAACCTTGCTTCGATGGGCGCCTACCGCAAAGTTGTCATTCTGGGTGATATGTATGAACTGGAAGAGAACACAAAAGCGGAGCACCAGGCAATAGGTCTTCTGCTAAAACAAAAAGGGATCACCGAGGCCTACCTGTGTGGTGCATTGTTCAAAGCGGCACTTGAAACGTACCCCCAGGCAATCTATTTTGCAACCAAAGACGAACTGATCAGAAAACTGAGGGAACAACCGATTCAAAACGCCACCATTTTAGTAAAAGCTTCCAGGGGCATGGCCCTTGAAACGGTGGTCGAAGCACTTTGAGGGTTTTTTATATTTGTATCAACTAAAAGAAACAACATGGACTTCACAGGCATTCTGAAATTCCTTCAAACCCTTTCCAGAAACAACAACCGGGTGTGGTTTGAAAAGAATAAACCCACTTACCTCGAAGCCAAAGATAGCTTTGACTTGTTTCTCGCAAAGTTATTAGAGGAGTTGATCAAGGTGGATGAGAGTTTGGCGGGGTTGAACCCAAAAAAACTGGCCTTCCGGATTTACCGGGATGTGCGCTTTAGCAAGGACAAACGGCCATATAAGGTCAATATGGGCGCCGGTTTTTCTCCCGGTGGCAAAATGATGCAGGAGGCAGGGTACTATTTTCACATCGAAGCAGGAAATAAAAGCATGTTGGCCGGCGGTTTGTACATGCCGGATCCGGCCAACCTGACAAAGATCAGACAGGAGATCGACTACAACGCCGACAGCCTGCTGAAAATCCTGAACGACAAAAAGTTTAAGAAATTTTTTGCAGGGCTGGATGACTTTGATAAACTCCGGACGTCACCAAAGGGTTATGCCAAGGATCATCCGCACCTGGAATTGCTAAAGCATAAGAGCTTTATTGTATCCCACAACTTTTCCGACAAGGAAGTAAAAGGTAAGAAGTTTTTGAAACAAGTCGTTGAGACCGCAAAAGCCGTAAAGCCGCTGAATGATTTCTTGAAGGAAGCGGTTACCTGACCAGGGCTAAATCCCCAACATCTCTTTGAGTTTTGAATACCCGCTTTGGCTCAACGGAATTCGCGTGCCATTTTTTAGCAGGGCAACGTGGTTATCTTTTTCAAGGGGCTCAATCCGGGTGAGTTCCTGAAGATTAATCAGGTAGGAACGGTGAATCCTCACAAACTGGGATGGATCCAGAGTGCGCTCATAGTGAGCCATCGTTTTCTTCTTCAGATAAAAGCCATCCGCCGTATGGATTTTTATATAGTCATCGTATGCTTCGAGGTAGTGGACCTTTTGCACGGGAATAATGACAATGTTAGCGCCCTTTTTTACGACAATTCGGTTGCGCTCTTCCGGTTGACCGGGAATGTTTTCGATCAGCGTCTGGGAATTGGTTGTGGAAGGTTTTTGACTTAGCCATTTTTGGAGGGCCTTGTCAAACCGGTCCTTGCTGAATGGCTTCAATAGATAATCGATAGCACGCGCCTCAAATGCTTTGATCGCATAATCATCAAAGGCGGTGGTAAAAATGACAGCTGGCGGATTTTCAATTAGTTCAAGCATTTCAAAGCCATTGATTTTCGGCATTTGGATGTCCAGGAA
>JBGPGZ010000266.1:0-6113 GCA_041484175.1 Cyclobacteriaceae bacterium
ACCCTTTGCGCGATGCGGTCGCCGTGGGGGACTACCGACTCGAAGAAAGGATCAATTCGACGCAACTTCGTACGGGACAAAGCGCCGGTTATGATTTTAACATTTACGGAGAAGGGAATATCTCCGCTGTGGAGAAACCGGGCATCAAAAAAGATGATAATCTTGAATTTTACGAACCGAATGTGAAGCAAAATATCAATCGCGAAAATGGCCGCGTGACCGGAACAAAATCCTTTGGGTATTTTATGATCCCCAAAGAGCCAGGCACCTACCACCTGGGGGACTACTTTCAATGGGTTTTCTTCAATCCCAAAACAAAGGCCTATGACACCCTGCGCTCGACCCAGGTAGTGAATGTGGAAGGTCCCAGCCAGAGAAACCAGGCGATTGAAAGCAATGATCTGGGCTCATTTTATGACCGGATCGAAACTGCCGACAATACCTTGCGCTCCTCTTCCGGCAGGGAGTGGGTACAACTTGGCGTGAATATTTTTATCTTGCTGATGCTGGGGGCTTCGGCTTACCTGGTATTCAAGAAATAAATACGTGAGTAATTCATACGGCACACTTTTCAGGATAAGCACCTTTGGCGAATCGCACGGCCCTTCTATTGGTGTGGTCATCGATGGTTGTCCGGCAGGACTGGAGATTGATGAACACTTCATACAGGCAGAACTTAACCGGCGAAAACCGGGTCAATCAAAAATTACCACCCAGCGGAAAGAAGATGATGTTTTCCAGATCCTCTCCGGCGTTTTTGAAGGCGTATCTACGGGCTCACCCATCGCGCTCGTCATTCAAAACGAGGACCAGCGCAGCAAGGATTACAGTCACCTGGCCGAAACATTTCGCCCTTCGCATGCCGATTACACATACGAAATAAAATACGGTCATCGCGACTACCGCGGCGGAGGAAGAAGTTCCGCCAGAGAAACGGCTGCCCGCGTAGCTGCCGGTGCGATCGCTAAATTATTGCTGAAAAAATATTCGGTCGCGGTAAATGCCTTTGTTTCCCAGGTGGGAGAAATCAAGGCCCCTCACTACAAGGAGCTGGATCTTGCCAAGACCGAGGAGACCATTGTCCGTTGTCCCGATAAAGCTACTGCCGGGAAGATGATTGCCTTGATCGACCAGGTGAGGTTGAATCGCGATACGGTCGGAGGAATCGTGACTTGCGTGATCCGTAATACACCGGCGGGCCTGGGTGAACCTGTATTTGATAAACTCCACGCCGAATTGGGCAAGGCGATGCTCAGCATCAATGCGGTAAAAGGATTTGAATATGGAAGCGGCTTCGAGGGAATCAAACTGCGAGGCTCCCAGCATAACGACGAGTTTTACAACGAAGGCGGAAGAATCAGAACAAAGACAAATCACTCGGGCGGCATTCAGGGAGGTATCTCCAACGGAGAAGATATCTACTTCAATGTGGCCTTCAAACCGGTGGCGACAATAATGCAAGACCAGCAAAGCGTCGACAAGGAGGGAAACGAGGTTATCGTTTCCGGAAAAGGTCGCCACGACCCTTGCGTCGTGCCACGCGCCGTCCCTATCGTTGAAGCCATGGCCGCCCTCGTGATCGCAGACTTCATCCTTCGCGCCAGAACCGCGAAGTTGTGATTAGCAAAAATAAGAATGAATTCACCCTTCCCACGAAATGTCATCCGGCGTCTCGGCCTGGATCCCGGGGAAATTAAGTTGGAGCAGAGCCTGTGAAATGCCCGTTATTTAATATTTCCTTCGATGATCTTGAATGCGGCCTTTGTCGATCCATCATTATTCAACACGCCCAGCGAACTCATGAACTCGTAGAAATGCCCTCCGGCCGTTTGCCCGGTTATTGACTGGACTTGCGCCGAATTCCAATCCCTGTATTTGAAAAAACTGACAAAAGGAAAGTTGATCACGGATTGCTTTTCCAGTTCCGCAAAGGTGTTTGAATAGAAATCGGCCTGCTTTTGTTCACTGCTTCCCAGCACCGCACTGGAAGGATAGCCCCACTCCTGCATAATAACCGGTTTGCTGTCTGAAATACCGATCATGCTGGCGACGTCATCTTTAACCGTAGTCGGATCGCGGGGGACAAATGTGCCGGCATCAATCGGATAGTAGGTGAGTATGACGATATCCATGTTTGTATTGAGTTTACCCACCTCGTTTACAAAAGTCTTGGTTGCCCCCTCGAAAGTAGTTGTTACCCCTACTTGCAGGGCTGGGTTTAGCGTCTTCACATAAGTCCTGGCATCCTCCACAAGGGTTTGGTAGGCTGTCCATTCGGTGGGGTGCGAAGAAAAATAAGTATCAACTTCATTGCCGAAAGAGAGATATCGCACTTTGTTATTAAACTTGCTATTGATTGCATCCAGCAAGGAATGCATCCTCGCTATAACAGCGGGATCATCAAAGGCGAGACCGATAATATCGGCAGGCATATTCCTTTCGTTGATGGTAATGATCGCCATATTGAATAAGATCATTTCATACCCGTAATCCGCAAGCGCCTGCAATCCAAAATAAGCATTATCGATGGGGTCAAAATCATAAATGTGGGCAACCGAATTAAGGCTGCCCCAGGGAGCTGCGGTTTGGGCACCTCGTGCCCCCGCCGCATAGATTGCTTTGTACTCTACGGGGTAATTGCTGAATGGCTCACTGGATGAGAGATTGGCATTGAACGACGATGCTCTTCCAAATGCACCCCCCGGGCGGGGCGCCTCTTTGTCTTTGCATGAAAAAGCCGTAAAAAGAAAAATGAAAATCCAAACAGACCCCTTCATTCTATATTATGTTTGGGTTATGGCAGTTTTGCAATAAGATACGAATTCCCTGGTGCCTTGTTGGCAAAGAACCTTTGCCAACACCTGATAACAAAACTAAAAAATAAAACTATTCGTTCCTTATCAGAAAATATTAGCCGCCAAAATACAGCCGGGTAAATTACAAGCCCTCAGTATGCATATGGATAGGGCAAACTTTGTAACTTTCAATTTTCACGGCCGCCCTTATGAAAGCAATGGAAATGCAATGGAGGCAACTTACCTGGCTTGCTATTTTCAGCATCGCGATGGCATTCCTGGAGACAGCCGTCGTGGTCTATCTCCGGAAAATTTATTACCCGGAAGGGTTCGATTTTCCTTTGACCCCGATGGACCCGCAGCTGGTGGTGATAGAATGGTTGCGTGAAGTTGCGACGGTACTGATGCTGGCGGGAGTGGGAATCCTGGCAGGTCGCTCGCCTAACCAGCGACTGGCGTTCTTTCTTGCGGCATTTTCCATCTGGGACATTTTTTACTATGCCTTTCTCAAGCTTCTGCTCGGCTGGCCCGAATCCTTACTCACCTGGGACATCCTCTTTCTGATCCCAGTCCCCTGGATTGGACCGGTGCTGGCACCCTGTCTGATATCGCTCACCTTGCTCTTGCTGGCAGCGGTTATTTATTCCCGGGATCTCCAAAATCCTGCGCACCGGTTGAATGGCCGTGAATGGTCGTTCCTTACGCTGGGGAGCCTGCTCGTGATTCTGTCCTGGACGAGGGATTATCTTATGCTTTCCAAAAGCAGGGTCGCCGCGTCTGTGGAAAGCTCGTTCATTTTTTCTGATTACGTACCCCAGTCGTATAATTGGTGGCTGTTCGCCATGGCTGAGGTTTTGCTGCTCACCGGCATATTCCTTTTTTGGAAGAGGACAAAAGTTTTGGTTTATTAGACCAACTATGAAACTATTCAGGACCAAATCGGGCGCCGTCATCTCCCACGATGATGCCCATTATCTGCTTCCGGGAAATTGGGACCAACTCATCAATCGCGATCATCTCTATGAACACATCGTGGAAACGATAAGAACCCAGCCAAAGAATGATGATCTCCGTGCGGTGATTGACCATGAACTCCTGGCCCCAATCGGTAATCAGGAAGTTTGGGCTGCCGGTGTGACGTATTACCGTAGTCGGGAGGCGCGCATGGAGGAATCAAAAGTCTCCGCCAGCTTTTACGACCTTGTGTATGAAGCCGAACGCCCTGAATTGTTTTTCAAGGCCATCGCGCAACGCGTGGTGGGGCATGGAGAGGTGGTAAACATCCGCAAAGATTCTACATGGAACGTTCCTGAACCCGAGCTTACCTTGTTTATCAACCAGGGAGGCGCAATTCAGGGATATACGATTGGCAACGATATGAGTTCGCGCAGTATTGAAGGCGAGAATCCGCTCTACTTACCCCAAGCCAAGACCTTTGAACGTTGTGCGGCGCTTGGGCCTTGCCTTTATTTGACAAGGGAACCCATTTCAGCGGACACCACCATAGCGATGGAGATCACCCGCCGGGGAAAGGTCTCCTACAGTGATTCCGTACAGATCAACAGGATGAAACGCAAGCATTCGGAGTTAACATCTTTCCTTTTCAGGGAATGTGAATTCCCGTACGGTTGCTTTTTAATGACTGGCACCTGTCTTGTACCCCCAACTGACTTTACACTTCAGGTAAATGATGTCATCACCATACGCATTGATGGAATCGGAGTGCTGTCGAATCGCGTGGGGGAGAAAGAATAATTTCTTTGTGGCTATATAATGCTTAAATTCGAAATCCATCCCTGACATTCCACTCATAAATTCAAGTCACAATGAAAAAGATCATCGCAACCATCATCGTCATTTTCGGCTCTATGGTAATTTCCTTTGGGCAGCAAAACGGTTTCAATGGAATGAGCTCAGGACTTGACAATCTTTATCGTCTTTCCAAGGCGAAAACCAGATCGATCAGTCCCGAAAATCCGACCGGCGAGAAAGGAAAGGGCGGGATGGCCAAAGAGGGTGTTGCCTCCAAAGCTGCCCGTGATCTGGGCTCCGGCTGGAAAGTGAGTCCTTATGTTATCATTGATCCGGGCAAGACCCAGACTCTGGCGGAAATTTCAGGCTCCGGAGCCATTCAGCATATTTGGCTTACACCCACGGGCATTTGGCGCTTTTCCATTCTTCGCATGTATTGGGATGATGAGAAAGAACCTTCCGTAGAAGTTCCGTTGGGTGACTTTTTTTGCGCAGGCTGGGGTGAATATGCCCATCTATCCTCACTCGCCGTGTGCGTAAATCCTGGCAGCGCGTTCAATAGTTATTGGGTTATGCCTTTCCGGAAAAAATGCAAAGTGACCATTGAAAACATCAACACTGAAAAAGTGACCATTTTTTACCAGGTTGATTACACCCTAACCGACGTGCCGGAGGATGCTGCCTACTTCCACGCGCAATTCAGACGAACCAATCCGGTTCAATATAAAGACGTCCTGACCATCGTTGACAACATCAAAGGCAAGGGCCAATATGTCGGAACGTATTTGGCCTGGGGCGTTCATAATAACAGTTGGTGGGGAGAGGGAGAAATTAAGTTCTATATGGACGGAGACAAGGAATTTCCTACCATCAACGGTACCGGTACGGAGGATTATTTCTGCGGCTCCTATGACTTTGATACACGCAAGAAAATTGCAACCGGCGTTGAAGTGGTTGACTACACGGAATTTTCGACTCCGTATAGCGGACTCCATCAGGTAATCCGGGGTGACGGCCACTATAAGGTGATGCAGCGTTTTGGAATGTACCGCTGGCATATCATGGATCCCGTGAGGTTCGAACAGGATTTAAGGATTACGATTCAGGACTTAGGCTGGAGATATGACGGCCGCTATTTGGCACAGCAATCCGATATTTCATCGGTGGCCTATTGGTATCAGGCCGAGCCTCACAATCCATTTCCAAAATTGCCAACCAAGGACGAATTGGAGGTTAACTGAGAAAAAAACACATGGTAGAGAGAAATGCATTTCACGCAAAGCACGCAACGATAAGGGCGCAAAATCCAAGGCTCGGCTCTAACTTTGCGGACTTGGCGCTTTTCCTTTGCGCCCTTTGCGTGAACCTGCATTTAATCCGCAAACTTGTTGTACAACCAGTCCTCCTGTTTGTCTTTATCTCTCTTGTGGCGGTCGGCTGCGAAAATAAGAAAGCAAAACAAAGTAGGGCTCAAGACTCTATTTCGATGAAAGGAACATTTGCCTTTGATCGCGCATTCCTCCAAAAGTACAAGGACGTCATGGTGCTTGGGGACTCGGCTGGTCC
>JBGPGZ010000267.1:0-6107 GCA_041484175.1 Cyclobacteriaceae bacterium
GGCCGCCAGTGATAACACGGTTGCGGAAAAGGAATCAAAGACAATCCACATGATTGCCAAAGCCAATGGAATTCCGAAGGATGTTGTCGATGGAATGCTCAAAAAGCCGCAGCCAATCGGTGATCTGAGCAGATTATCAGAAGATCAGAAGTTTGAAAACTTGTACCATTTGATCCAATTGATGAAAAGTGATGGGCAGGTTTTCAAAAGTGAGATTCATTTTTGCGAGCAAATCGCCGGAAAACTGGGGTATAAAAAAGGTGTTGTTGCCGAATTGTCATCCCGTATATATAGTGACCCCACGATTACAGCCGATCGCAAATTGTTGATGGACCGCGCCCATAAATTTTTGAAATAACCATCCGTTCGCATCGCCCAGGACGATGTTGGACTTCTGTAATAATCCAATGAGAGCGATCCACCCGCACAAAGCGACTGTTTTTACCGGACAGCATTGCACAATCGCAAAAGCTTGGCAATTTGCAAATGAAACGGGTCATTTCCCCAAGGGACCGATGTGCTATTTCTTCTCAAACATGACTCTTCCACCAACGATCGTCATCATTACTTCTGTCTTCAAAAGCTCAGCTTCGGGAATGGTCATGATATCCTGAGAGAAAACACTAAAGTCCGCCAGCTTTCCAGCTTCAATGGAGCCTTTGATCTTCTCTTCGAATGCCCCATAGGCCGCATCTAACGTATACGAACGCAGTGCCTGCTCCCGCGTCATTTTTTCCAATGGCTCATAACCGCCGGGAGGCTCGCCGTTTAATGTCTTTCGCATAACGGCGGCATAAAAGCAAGCTACCGGATCGATCGGCTCTACGGGAACATCGGTACCATTAATCACTTTTGCACCGGAACGCAGCAACGATTGCCACACATAAGCGCCTTCCTTGATCCGCTTCTCCCCCAACCTTTCGATTGCCCACGGCCTGTCGGACGATAAGTGGATTGCCTGCATCGCAGCGATAACACCAAGTTGGCCGAAACGCGGAATGTCCGCAGGATTCAGATGCTGAGCATGTTCGATTCGAAACCGGTGGTCCTTTGCTTTTTCAGGATTTTGCTTGAATGCCATTTCATACCGGTCCAGGACCTCCCGGTTGGCCCTGTCGCCAATGGCATGAGAGCAAACTTGAAATCCATAAGTCAATGCCTCCTGCGACGTTTTCACAACCGAATTCATCGGCAAGGTCGCCATGCCATAAAAATCGTTGCGGTCGGTGTAGGGCTCAAGCAGCCAGGCCCCCCGTGAGCCAAGCGCTCCGTCACAGTGAAGTTTAATGGAACGAATCGTCAGCAGGTGATCCGGATCAATCTCTGGACCACGTGCATACCACTCCTGCAAATATTTTTTCTCTCCTGCCTCCAGCATCGCATACAAGCGAACGCTCAACTTACCTTCCGATTTAAATTTCTTAAGTAACGCAATGGTACGGCCACGCGTTCCTGCGTCGTGAAAGCTCGTGATCCCGTTACGCAGACAGGCCGCCATCGCAAGTTCCAGCGCCTTGGCATCTGTCTCGTCCGTCGGCTCCGGTATGTATCGCGAGATCAGGCTCTGTGCGCGCTCATTGAAAATTCCGGTTGGGTTGCCCATCTCATCGCGAATCACTTCGCCACCTTCTCCTAAATCTTTTGTCAACTTTTCGATCGACAGTTGATTGACGCCGGCAATCTTCATAGCGCTTGCGTTTGCAAAACCGGCGTGGCCACTGGCGTGCCGCAGGTACACCGGGTTGTTGGGCGACACCGAACTCAACAGGTGATGTGTTTGGAAGCCCTTGATCAACTTCTCCGGCTTTTTGTTCCATTTGTCCTGGTGCCAACCACGGCCGATAATCCATTCGCCAGGTTGAGCCTTCTTGATCGCCTCCTTTACTTTTTCAACCAATTCCTCATAATTCTTGATTTGAGTGAGATCAAGGTTGAGTTCACCATAACCAAGTCCCATGATATGTCCGTGTGATTCAATAAAGCCAGGCGTCAAGGTGCGCCCGCCAAGATCAATGACCGTCGTTTTTTCGCCCTTAAATTTCTCAATGCCTCCCAGGTTGCCGGCATAGACGATCGTATCTGCAACCACGGCCACAGCCTCCACGATCGGGGACTTTTCATTCATTGTATAGATTCTCCCCCCGCGGAGGATCAGGTCGGCAGGGTTTTGCCTACCGGTACAGGCTACGACGAAAGGAACCATCCACAGCCATGCATAGCGTTTCATTCTTTTGTGATTTATTGCAAGGTAGCGGCTTTTCTGAATTTAGTTTGGCCGTGCCGATACAGCCGTCTAAATCGATTCTATTATCTTCGCCATCACATATGAAAGAGCGTCTTCGGGTCTTCGGATTTCTTGCCATCTACTGGATCTTGTATTTCATAGTTTGCCGGTCGTTGTTCCTTTTTTATCACTCGGACCAAACTGCGTTGCTTACGGCAAAAGAAATTGCAACCATTATGTTCCTTGGCATAAGGATGGATCTGGCGATGACAGGCTATTGGTTGATTATACCCGGTTTGTTGCTTACCATTCCCTTTCATGGTTTGAAGTCCGTCTACTATTTCCAAAATTCTTTTACCATTTTTCTGCTGTTGATTTCAACGATCATCGTTCTGGCCGACCTTGAACTTTATAAACACTGGGGATTCAGGATTAACAGGACACCTTTATCATACGTCAGTACGGAAGCATTCCAAAGCATACAGGTCCGGAGTCTTCTCCTTTTGCTGATACTTTTTGCTGTCTTGTTTTCTTCCTTTTTGATTATTTACCTCAAATTTATTGCTGATAGATTCCTGGCGCTCAGCCCTATGAATTGGGGCTGGACCCCTGTTATGTTTTTGATCACCGGAAGCTTGATCATTCCGATCCGCAGCAGTTTTAGCGTTGCCCCTCTTAATTCAGGGGTCGTCTATTTTCATGCGACAAAAGCATTTCCCAATCATGCCGGTATCAATGCGACCTGGAATTTCTTCAATAGCGTAATGGCTCAAAAGGATTTGAAATACCCCATTGATTTTTATGATGCGGGGGAAGCGGCGGCGGACTTAAAGGAGTTGGTGACCAATGAAAATCCTCAAGCACGTCTGTTGGCGCCTGCAAGACCCAACATCCTTGTGATTATCCTGGAGAGTTTTACTTCAAAGATCATTGGACCCCTGGGCGGGCTCAGTGACATCACTCCGAACTTCAACCGGTTGATCCGGGAAGGGATCCTCTTTGATAATTTCTACGCCAGCGGCGACCGGACCGATAAAGGATTGGTTTCGGTACTGAGCGGTTATCCGGCACAGCCCCTTTCATCGATTATTAACTATCCGGAAAAGACACAGCACCTCCCGCACTTGTCGCGCTTCCTGCAAAAAATGGGATACCACAATTCCTTTGTTTATGGCGGCGATATCGGATTTGCAAACATGGAATCCTACCTGACTACAGGAGGTTTCAGCAACATTACGGAAGATGATGCCTTTGCGCAAAGCCTGGACAATTCCAAATGGGGTGTCCCCGACCATTATGTCTTTGAAAGATTATTGCAGGAATGCGACACTGCGCTCCATCCTTTCTTTAAAGTGATGCTTTCTTTGAGCAGCCATGAACCATTTGAAGTACCGATGGAAACAGTCATCCAGGGCGGTGATGAAAGGTCGCTTTTCTTAAACGCTTGCTATTACACGGATAAGAGCCTGGGCACATTTATCGAACAGGCCAAACAGCGGCCCTGGTGGAATACAACGATGGTGCTGATAACCTCCGACCACGGCCACCGCTTACCGAACAGTTCGCAAGAGCTCAATGAAAAAGATCGTTTTAAAATCCCCATGCTCTGGCTGGGAGGTGCACTCATCAAGAGGGATACGGTGGTTCATACGCTCGCAGGCCAAACCGATATTGCCAACACACTCCTCGCACAGCTGGATGGTGCCCGGTCTGACTTCAAATTCAGCAAGAACATACTTGACAAAAAAGCACGTCCGTTTGCCATTTATGTTTTCAACAATGGATATGGATACATTGATCCATCGGGCGAAAGCATCTATGATTTTGACCTTAAGAATTTCATCGGGCAAGCCGGTCAGGAAAATTTGAAGGAGGGAAAAGCCTATATGCAGTCCCTCTTCAATGATTATAATGCGAAGTAAGAAACTGAAAACTCATGGTTGAAATGAAAAAGAGCATTTTAATATCGCTTTGTCTATGCGTAAGCATGAACCTGTTCGCTCAGGATGTTGGCCTTTCGTTTTCCTATTTCATCCCCCGAAACGGTTATTTTTCGACGCCCGTGAGCCCCTTTTCCATCCGGGGCCTGGGGTTCAACCTCAACCGTTTCATGGCATTGCAGACCGGTGCATCGCTCTACAGGATGTCTGGCTTAAGTATGAAAGACTTGCCACTACAAACCAAAGATCCTTTTGTGGGACCCAATTTTACGATTTTTGTCCCTGCTGAGCTGGTATTTCAATTCAAAAGGTCCCGCGTTCAGTTTGACATCAAGGGCGGAGGGTTCTTTTTTTACGGCTTCAGCCAAAAACTGAATTATGGCAACATTGATAAGGCGGTCCGGGAGGCGGAAGGTTGGACGGTCGCAAACGCCACACTTGCCTTTCAAAACAAGCCGGGCTTTGGATACCATGGCGGTGTGGAGCTGACGGTGGATGTCACTAGCCAGGTGGGCGTATCGATCGAAACAAATTACCTGGTAGGTCAATCCGGGTTACCGCTCAAAGGCAGCTATTCTGGTGGCACCGCTGGCATCGAAACAAAACCCGTTGACTATAAAGACGCCAAAATCGATTTCTCCGGTCTTGAATTTTCCATCGGATTAATCTTTAGTTCCGGAGGGGGAAACAAGCCAAAGAAACGACGCTGAGTTGAATTGTGCGATAAAAAATGGAATGTCATGCCGGGCTGGCAGTCCATTTACTACAAGGAGAGAAGTGAGATTTGACGCGGCACCCCGTGGCAGCCGCACGAACGCTTTTCATAGCTTCTTCTCCACGTTGACCTCCACTGGGTCCCGGGTCAGAGCCCGGCATGACATTCCATAGGACCGAAACTTGAGACCTGAGGCCTGAGACCTGAGACTTTAAACCGCGAAGCTCAATTGATTTGTTGAACCTGGTTATTCACAATAACAAAAATGCGATCTTCTTTTCTTGGTGTGATCAGGGCGATGCCGGTAAACGATCCGAATGCCGGCAAGATCCCGCTCTCTTTTCCAAAGTAAAAACAAGGCAAAGTCAATGCCTGCCGTCCTTTTCCTTCGAGCCGGACACCGGGGTGAACATGCCCCGCCAGATTGTAGTTGCCCTCCGGTATGGTTGTCATGGGCTCGTGCGATAGCATCAAATCGCCCAGGCGCAAGCTGTTTTCATGGACAGTGATTTTCTGACGCTGGTATTGAAGTTGACTCATGATGTCGTGATTGCCGCGGACCAGCTCAAAAGAACATAAAGAAAAGTGCTTCAGGATCTGGCCAACGACCGACCATTCTTCATTGTAATGGCTGTGAAACAAATCACCCAGGAAAATAACACGGTCAGGTTTTGTTTCGTTGAGCAGGTCAATGAGTGTTTCCGTATTTTTGTCATTCGCCTTGGCGGGAACGGGTATCCCCGCTTTTCTGAAGTGGTTGATTTTACCAAAATGAAGGTCTGCCAAGAGCAAGGTTTTGCGATGGGATAGCCAAATTGCCTTCTGCCGGAGCAGCTTCAAAACTTCACCTGATATTTCAACCTCCATGGCGGTGGATTACACAAGAATAGGGAAAAGCTATTGGATTTGGAGCATGCATGGATTTATCGTTTTTTACCAAAATTGCAAGCCTTTTTTCTTAAAATTCCAATAAGAAAAATGTTAACATTGCCATAACATTGGAGGTGGCCAGTGGCCTTACCTTTGAAATCTTGATGATTGACTCGTTAAGAATTACCCCTTAAAATCAAAGTCACCATTCCCATTATGTTTGAATTAGATCTCCCCTATTCAATCCTACTGGTCCTTTGTCTTTTCGCGGCCTGCGTCTTTGAGTTTGTCAACGGGTTCCACGACACCGCCAATGCCGTGGCCACCGTGATCTATACGAATTCACTCAAACCATGGA
>JBGPGZ010000268.1:0-6062 GCA_041484175.1 Cyclobacteriaceae bacterium
CACCCCCACCGCTCTCCCCGGGGAAAGGGGTGCCCGCAGGGCGGAGTGAGGGTTCGCGCGGCACATTTATTACACCAGAAACCGAGTCTTTAATTTTATTTAGAATCAAATCCATATTTTTCAAGAACCTCCTCTCTATTTATTCTGTCCCTTCGCCATTTCCAACTATTTTCCATAAGACGATAGAAGTTGATCAATCAATTTCTCAAATACTTTTTCCAGGACCTTCCTCATCTTGCCGGCCCTCTCCGCATCATAGCGCAACTCCGCATCATCCATGTAATTCACCTTGGCCATTTCAAGCTGAAGGGCATGAACGCCTTCACCGGGTCTCCCAAAGTGGCGGGTTATGTAACCACCCTTAAAGGGATGATTGTGTCTGACTGAAAAAGGAGAATCTTCAAGGTTCTTGAGGGCGGTCTCAATCAACCCCGGCGACGCGGATGTTCCATCGGCATCGCCAAGAATAAGATCAGGAAATTTCCCGGCTTGAATAGACGGCACTACTTGCCGGATCGAATGGCAATCCCAAAGCAACACCTTGCCAAATCTATTCATTAAAGCCTGAAGCACGTCATTCATCTTTTGATGATAAGGTTGATAATAAATGTTCAATCGCTGTTGAATCTCCTCATCGGATACATCCTTGCGTTCATCGCGATAAATGGCTTCACCCAGAAATGTTGTGGTGGGACAAAGCCCGGTAATAATTCTTCCATCGTTATACAGCGGCTTACTTTTGGGGTCGCGGTTAAGATCGATTACCCACCGGCTGTAGTGAGCGGAGACCATCGGCATGCCCATGGAAGGCGCAAAATCATAAAGCTGATCGACAAACCAGTCAGTGTCATCCGGTGAACTTGCCAATTCGGGTTTGAAAATGGGTTGAAGTTCTTCCGGAAAACCGGTGCCACAGTGTGGGACACTGATCAAGATCGGGACCTCTGCTGCGGATGCCGGAATGAATTTGAAAACAGACGTCATTTTTTCTTGTTAGACAACTCTGCTGTTAATGCCTGGTGTTACGATCTCCTTTTCTTGCCTTTGCCGGATGTCTTCCCTTTGTCTGGCTCCGGCGATGGAGATGTTTCGTGCGATTTCAGCAATTCATTTTGGTCCCGGAGTCTTTTTATTTCCGCCTCAGCGGATATTAATTGCTTGTGATAAGACGCTGCTTCATTGGAACTAAGCGTCGATTTCAGTTTCATGATACGGCGGTAGGACTCATCGATCCGCTCTTTCTTAATCTCCCCTTTCTTTACAAAATCACGGATGGTTCCATGCACTTTATCCACGGTCCGTTCTTCGGTGCTTTGGATGTTGTTGGAAAAACAAAGGATATCTACACCGGCGTTGATGGCCAACTTGATGGCTTCCTCTAATCCGTATTGCTTGGCAATGGCGTGCATCTGCATATCATCTGAAAAAATGACTCCGCGATAACCCATTCGCTTTCTCAGCAGACTGTCCATAACCTTATCAGAGAGTGTTCCCGGGTAGCCGCGTCCATCCAATCTCCTGTTTACAATATGGGCGGTCATTACGGCATCTACATACCCCGAATCAAGGAGTGCACGATACGGATCCAATTCCTGGTCGCTCCAGGAGTTGGTTACATCGGCTACGCCAAAGTGCGTGTCTTCCCTGGAACTTCCGTGTCCGGGGAAATGCTTAAGCACTGTAATCACCCCGAACTTCCGGTGCTGCTTGATAAATTCTTTAGCCATCATGATAACAGTGTCTGCGTGACTGGAAAACGACCGCTCCACTTTTACAATCACCGTGTTGTCCGGATTCACGGCGAGGTCCACCACCGGCGCAAAGTTTACATTAATCCCGAGCCCCGCAAGGGTTGCTGCCGTTGACTCACCATAAAATCGAACGGAATCAAGCCCTTTTGATCTTCCCATGGCGGTGGCGGTAATAGAGCGCGGAAATCCATATTTTTCCTTCAGCCGGTTGACCTTTCCTCCCTCCTGGTCAATCCCGATGAATAATAGAACCGGAGCTGCGTTCTGATAGGTCCACGAAATTTTTTTCAGCCCGGCAAAGGAGTTGGTCTTTGGAATATTTTTTTCAAAGAAAATGAGAGCGCCTACTTTACCAGTTCGTACCTCCTGCAAGACAGCCGTGTCGACTTCCGCCCTGGGCATGCCAATCAAAATCATCTGACCGATTTTGAAATCAAGACTGTCGGTGGTTTGCGCATTCATCGCATGCGAAAAGAATATCGCCCCAAAGGAAAAAAAGGTCAACGAGGTCTTCATATCCTTCAATATTTATTTCTAATGGTTACTAGAACTTCCTCCATCATCTTGCGGATCTGGTTGGAGGGGACCACAAAGTTGGCATTCATAAGAGCAAAGATTAAAACGGTGCCTTTCCTGGTGACCAGATAACCGCTTAACGTGTGGTTGTTGGATAAGGAACCGGTCTTTCCAAAGACAAATGGCTCCGCTGCCTGGTACCAGTTTTTCAGCGTCCCGCTTTGACCACCTGCCGCCAATAGCTGGAAGAGCCTTTCGTGAGGAACTTTCTCATAAATTTTCTCCCACAATCTCACGATGGATCGCGGAGTAAACAAATTGTATCTCGAAAGTCCGGACCCATCCACCCACACAGGCTTATCGGGTAAATCGAGAAGAAAATTCTTTTTTGCATATCGAATGGCCGCTTCCGGTTTCAAGGTGTCACTCACGACACCGGCACACATCAACAAAAGTTGCTCAGCAATAAAATTATCACTTTCCTGCATCATCACACGGTAAAGACTGTCCACCGGCATGCTGAAAAAAACCCGCGCCTGGCCGGGAAGTTCAAGATTAATCTCCTCGACCTGTTTTTTCAGCGTATCTGAAAGCAACTCGACCACCACATCGGAGCTGTAATGAAAAGGCAACGTCCATGAGTTCGTAGGGGACCCTTTCTTTCCCGGATAGAAGGTAAGTTGGTTCGAATCAATGTCGCGGATGACTTCCGCCTCACCGGCGATGCTATCTCCTGTCACTAAATGACTGGAAAATTGCGATGGAATAGTGATCAGGCTATCGGTCTGTTTCTTCACGATCTCCATCGAATTCCCGTAGATTGGAAATGGACCCCGTTCGGAAGAGTAGGTGTTTTGGTAGTCATCCCACGCCCAGCCGGGTCCAAATTGTTCGGTCTGAAAATTGGATGACGAGAAAAAAAGGCGATAGGGCGAGTCTTTCAAAAAGTCGTAAACGCAACGATCACTTTTCAAATCCCGGTATAAGAACGACGGATCCCCGGTTCCCCAGAAAATAAGGGAATCATTGGTAATTACATACTTCAAGGCAGGTACCGAATCTCCCAGAACCTGAAGGGCGGTATAAAATGTAAAAATTTTCGTGTTCGATGCCGGGGTAAAATACTTATCAGCATTGAATTCTATCCGTGTTTTCTTCTTCCCCGGATCGTAGAGGACAAATCCGGTGTGGTCGTTGAACTCCCTTTCCGCAGATAAAAGTTTTTTCGTAATAACGGCCTTCGGGGAGCATGACATCAGTACCCACCACAGTCCTGCCGTGATAAACGTCCATCTCATTACTTAGCACTCAGGTAACGCTCCATCACAATTTTGCGGTGATGCGTTTCGTGGCCGGCAATGATAAATCCCAAACTCACCACCGAAACTTCATTGCTACCCGCCGTGCCTTTGCGTGTCAGCATCTCCGGAGTAAAGCTCTCAAAGAGATCGATCGTCGAAATTCGCAGGTGTGCCATCTCATCCGCAATCTTTTTGAGGCTGCGGCCGCTGGCATTGGCCTGGGGCGCATAGTCATTTTCTTCAAATCCCGGCAGCTGTGTTTTGTCATTTCGAGCAAATCTCAAGGCGCGGTAGGCAAAAATACGCTCCGCATCGATTACATGGCAAAGCAATTCGCGCACACTCCACTTGCCGGCGGCATAGCGGTAGTCGGCGTTTTCCTCTTTTATAAAATGGACCAATTCCAGCATCCGGTGGCCAGAGATACGAAGGGCCTGAATCAAATCGGTTTCTTCAATGAGTTTGACATAATTTTTGAAAGAATGAGGGACGCTTTCGAGGTTGAGGAGCATAGGAATCTATTTGTGTAATGTTAAATTCAAATTCAAAATAGCAAATACCGAACTACCCCTTTTCCTTGTGATCCCATAGCCGGGCTGTTTCCACCCGGCCATCGGTGGACCGCATCATAAATTTGCGTAAATATCCTTCAATCGGCAATACAAGCAAGGCGATAAAGACCTGGACGAAAAAATCAATAACCGGTGTGCTTTTGACCGACAGTTCGGCCGCGACGACCGTTGCCGAGACGACGGTTTGAATAAACTGAATCAACATTATGACGGTCAGCACGGAAAGCAAGCGACTGAGGTACCGGTATCTTGAATTGGAGGCGCCGAGCTTGAGTGACATGAATACGAGAAGACTAAAAAAAGCAAATTCCAGCGCGTAAAACCAAGACCGTCTCCAGTAAGGGGGTTCTACGACGAGTTCGATCTCCTCGCTCTGGGATTTGTTTCCTACCAGATCCCGTGTTCGCCCCATCAAATCGCGGGTTTGAATTACCAACTTGTATTCCCCAGCCGGTAAGGACCCGAAGTTAACGATGTTATTGTTAGCGGACCAAGCTGACCAGTTGGCGGTCAATCCATCTACCATATACCGGTATTCAATAGCATTCATTCCCAGGTAGTCGGGTTGAATAAACTCAAACGAAACAGTGCTTTCATTCTGAGTTACTCTTACAGTCTTTCCGAGGGGAATTTTGTTTTGCTGGGCGTGGATTTGCCGGAGGAATAGAGGGTACACCTCATGCTCGAAGATTACTTTTTTGCTTGAGAAATTATAGAGTTCGTTTCCGGCTGTTATCACCCAGAGTCCGCCATCATTCCCGGTAGGTGCCAGGTATCGGATGTTTTGAAAGAGACTGAGCCACTCCAGATTGAGCCCCCCCTTCACCCGATTGTCGACGGTCCGCCAATGGAGACCGTCGTAAAACCAAAAGTATCCGGCAGACGCAAAGTTCTTCTTGGGGCCCGGAAGCGAATCAAATCTGATCAATTTATTTTGAGTAACATCATACCGGTTAAATTTACCCGAAGCGACCACGTACACTTCATTTCCATACGATAACCCGACCGTTTCGTCAATAGAGGGATTGGAAAATGGAATGTTGAGAATTTCTGTAATCATCTTATCATCCGTCTCAACCTTGTAAACACTTGTTCTCGCGCACAACCAAATGTTTTGGTACTTATCCTCAAACATATAATTAATATAGTCCTTCAATGTGTCCAGTAAATGGGTTTCGTTCCAGCTTTTCGAATCCCATGAAAATGACTTCACTTTTTCATCCAAAGTACTAACCAAAAGTTGGTTTAGTGCAGGCGACATGAAGACAAAACGGACTGACTCCCGCGTAATGGGTCTCGCCTTCAATCCTTCTATCTCTTCCACTCCGCTGATTCCGGATGCCAACAAGATGCCATTGGCTTCGATCAACTGGCTTACCTTACCCTCCACACCATCTATTTGCTTAAAGACATAGCGTCGTGATCTTAGAATACGCTCGGCTGGTTTCTTAATATGTTTATGGAGGCTCTTTTTCGGATTTTGTACACCAGGAGTCTTTGTAGCGGACCGTTTTGTTTTTTTATTGTCCTTTTGAACAGAAGAAAAAATCCCCTTTTTACCTTTTGCCGTTTCTCCGGTTAACGCATTCTTCGGCAGCGTTGAAGATGCTTCATCTTCATAGATTTCTTCCAGTACCAAACTGAAGAGCCCGACCGTTGTACCAACATAAAGCTGCCCCTTGAAACTATGGGCGCAAAGTAAATTGCCGACCAACCCTGGATAATGATTGTACGACCGGAAAGGCAAATAAGGAGCAATGCGGGTAAAGCCATAGTCATGAGCCACCCACACTCCCTGATTGCGGTCACAAAGAATAGCGTATACTTCATTATCCGGCAGTCCGGAATAGTAATTGATTGTTTCTTCTGTAGTTCCTGTGAGTGGATTGATAAACAGTACGCCCCCGCGAAGGGTGCCCACA
>JBGPGZ010000269.1:0-6058 GCA_041484175.1 Cyclobacteriaceae bacterium
GGTTTGCATGGAGCTGCTTAACAGCAAAGTCGATCACAAGGATCAGCAGTGTGATCATACCGAATGGGGGGTAAAGCTGTGCGAAAAAATAGGTTCCGAAAATTTCAAGTTGCTCTACGACATATATCACATGCAAATCATGGAAGGTGACGTGATTGCAACCATTACTAAATATTCAAAATACATTGCGCATTACCATACTGGCGGTGTGCCGGGCCGGCATGAAATTGATGAAACCCAGGAGCTCTATTACCCGGCTGTGATGAGGGCCATCTTAAAAACCGGCTATCAGGGCTTTGTGGCACAGGAATTTATTCCCAGCAAGCCGGATAAACTGGCTTCACTGAATGCTGGCGTGATGGTTTGTGATGTCTGAGTTGCCACCCCGATCTCTTGAGCCCTGTTCGGAAAAAGGTCGTTGCCAGATCAAAGGGTTTCCCGACCTATGATTCAGAAAACATAAAGGAATTTTCTGAATTTCTTTCCAACAAGGATTCCGATCTCAGGAAAATCGTTCTTGATCATGGCTACCCCGTGGTTTCTTTAAGAAAACCCGGCTTTGCCGCGCTTGTCCGTTTGATCCTGGAGCAGCAAGTATCTCTTCTGTCTGCCAAGGCGGCTTACCTTAAGCTTCGGGAAAAAATAAAAGACATCACTCCGCAAAACATCCTTCGCCTGAGCGAAGAAGAGTTGCGTCAATGTTATTTCAGCCGGCAAAAAACGGTGTACGTCAGGGCCCTGGCACAAGCGGTGGTGGAAAAAAAGCTGCTGATCGAAACCTGGATGGACCAACCTGAAGAGGTAGTGAGAAAGCAACTCATCCAAATTAAGGGCATCGGCGAATGGACGGCCGACAATTATCTGCTCCTTTCGCTCCGCAGGCTTGACATTTTTCCGGCAGGAGATATCGCCCTGCTCAACAGCATAAAGAAGATAAAGCAGCTTCCCGTAGGTACATCGAAAGAGCGTATTTTGGCATTAGCCGAGTCGTGGAGGCCATACCGGAGCATTGCAGCTATGCTGTTTTGGCACGCTTACCTTGCGGACCGGAACATAAAGCTGGATGAACTTGACTATTAGGCTTCGGTATGAGGAATAGTTTTTGTGATATCGCAGCCTCAGTCCTGTTTCTAAAAGAACTGCTCTTACAACTTTGAACTGAGTCTTACCCTGGCGTCATCCGCCCGAATGTTTACACTGGCCGTGCCGTGCGGCAAGGTGAGTCGCATTTCATTTTCTGATTTTTCAATAATGCTAAAACTGCCTTCGGTAGAGACTCGGCCGTCATCGTGACGGATTTCAAAAGTGCCACCTCCCTGAAGGATGGTGAGTGAGACAAGGCCGTCTTGCGCCTTAATAAAATAATCCCCCTTGTCGGCCAGGGAAGTTTCAATGATCAGGTCGCCATCGTCGATGTCGGCGCGGACTTCGCTGAACGCCGCATGCTGAATATGGATGTCAGTATCATCTCCCTCGATATCAAGTTTGCCTCGGCCCTGGTCCATTCTTATATCGCCATCGTCCATTCGAAATTCAAAGCTTTCTCCACTACAGCCTGTTAACACCACATCGGCGTCATCCAGCTTTAGCGAAATGGCCCCTGCCACATTGCTTATCTGATAGTCACCGTCGTCGCCCTTTACCCAAAGGCTGACCCCTGCCGGGACTTCCAGTTCGATGGTGTATTTCTCGTGATAGTATCCGATCATCCCGACAGAAACAGATCTGGAGTGTTCGCGCACTTCAAGGTCTCCGCCGGATTCATTAACCTCCACGGCGAACTCTTCTTGTCCAAAAACAAGTCCTTTGGTCGTTACGACCCGGTCAACTTTCACGTGGGCTGTAGCCCGGTTAGAGCCCACAATGGAAACTTTGGCATCGGAAGTAGATAGCTTGAAGACACCGGTTTGGCTCATCTTGTATTCCTTATTCAAATGATATTCGCCTTCCTTTTCTTTTTGGGAAAACGAATAGACGGCGATGAGCGAAAGAAAAGCGGTGAAAAGTGATTTCATGGTGTTGAGGTTTCTCTATTAGACGCGTCCCAACGCTCATAGGTTGCTTGGCTGAAAGGTAATTTCCTGGCTAGAGCACACCGATCAACTCGACGTATAGATCCGTTAGCAATGGTTCTGCCTTTTCAGCCACCCTTACAATGTCCTTAATGTTAGCCGGTCTTAGATTGTCAGGATCGCAATCGTCGGTCAAGACAGAAACGGCGCAGCAGGGGAGCCCCATATGATTGGCTACAATCACCTCGGGCACTGTGCTCATGCCAACGGCATCTGCGCCGATCTGATGCAAATACCGGTACTCTGCCCGCGTTTCCAGGTTCGGGCCCATAACGCCCGCGTAGACTCCCACATTCAACCTGACCTTTTTCTTTTTAGCCAGCGCAATCAACTGTTTGTTCATCACCTTTGAATAGGGTTGACTCATGTCTGGAAATCGCGGGCCGAACATTTCAAGGTTTTGTCCCCGCAAGGGATTATCCGGTTGTAAGTTGATATGATCGTCGATCAGCATCAGCTGCCCCTTTTTCCATTTTGGATTCATGTTTCCTGCGGCATTGGAGATCAGGAGGTGACTGATGCCCATCAATTTCATCACACGCACGGGCAGTGTGATCTGTTGCATGCTGTATCCTTCATAGTAATGAAACCGGCCCTGCATGGCCAGCACTTTTTTTCCTTTGATCGAGCCGTAAATCAGTTTTCCCTTGTGATATTCCACTGTGGAGATAGGAAAATGCGGAATGGAGTTGTAGTTGACGACAATCGGGTTTTTTAATTGTTGCACAAAGAGGTTTCCCAATCCGGTACCGAGAATCACCCCTATTTCCGGGTCCTTGACTCCCTGTTTTTTGATGTAGTTGGAAGCCTCGTGGATCTCATTAAGCATATAAATCGTTTCGATCGGTCTTGGCAACCTCCAAAAAGAATTGGGCCACCTTTTGTGTCACTGCCTTGAAATACTTCTCTCCTTTTTCGGCGGTCGCTTTTCGCGGATCGCCTACACCGGTGTCCTTGGTTATCTGAGTCCATCGGCGCTCAGCCCATGCCCAGCCCTCCTGAATGCCTTTCATTTTGAATTTCTTGGCAGCCCCATCGCCCGCCTGAGATAGCGGCAACACAAGTTCCGGTCGCAGAAACAAGATCAGGCTTGTCTCCATTTCCCCGGCGTGATCATCCTTGTTTTCAAAGAAATCCTTTTGGTCAACGGATTGAAACCAATTGCACGTACATAAAAACAGGTTTGGAAATTTCAATCCCAATTCACGGATCATGGTTCTGAAATCATTGCCTCCATGGCTGTTGAGAATGATGAGCTTGCGGATCCCATGTCGATCGAGCACATCGGCGACATCCCGGAGCACCGCCAGCTGGGTGCTTGGATTCATATTCATGTCAAGCTTGACGTCAAATTGGCCGGTATTCACGCCAAAAGGAATGGCCGGCAATACGATCACTTTCGCTCCTTGTTCCCAGGCAATCCGGGCCGCTTCTGCGGCTACGCAATCGGCCTCGATAACGTCCGTGCCGTAAGGAAGGTGGTAGTTATGGGCTTCGGTGGCGCCCCAGGGCAGAACAGCAGCCTCATAGGCCGTGTCTTTCACCTGTTTCCAGTGGTTTTCGATTAATATGTATGGCCTCATAGCGCCAAAGTAAAGAAAAGGAAAATAAATCGTTGCACTACCACAACCCGAAGGACGCTTAATCGTATATTTACGATATACAATGAACTGATGGCCTCCAACAAAAAAGAACTCTTTAACAAAAAGGAAAACGAACTGGCCGATTTTGCCAACGCGATCAGCCACCCGGCACGCATTGCAATCCTGAAAGAATTGGCCAGGCGCGATACCTGCATCTGCGGTGAAATTGTAGAAGTGATCCCCCTCGCCCAGTCGACCGTTTCACAGCACCTGAAAGAGTTGCTTAACGCCGGACTTATCACCGGCACCCTGGATGGCCCCAAATCCTGCTATTGCATCAACTGGCCCGTCTTTGCAAAATTCTGCGACCAGTTTACCGCCATCTTCTCCAAGCTGATAGAATTGCGAAAAGAAACGTACTCCTCGTACGCCAAAACAAACGGCCTAAAATCAAAGAAAGCGAATTGCTGTTGACCATTCTACCCAAATTATGATTTATGAAAGCTGAAGCAAACTCCATGATTGAAAACAGGGAAAACGAAACTGGAAGGAATTCCAAACCTGGCTGCGGATGTGACCCCGAATGTTGCACGGATTCAAACGAGTTGACAAAAAGTCAACAGGACCCAGGGGAAAATAAGGCTGAGGAGGAATCGGAAATTCGTATAAAATCCCTGGTCAAGGAAAAGTATTCTCAAATCGCGGTCGAATCGGGATGCGGATGCGGAACAGGTTGCTGCGGAGATACAACCAACGTGATGGCCGAAGACTATCAGCAATTGAAGGGATACAATCCGGAAGCGGACCTGGGCCTGGGTTGTGGCTTACCGACTCAATTTGCGCAAATAAAGGAAGGTGACACAGTCGTTGATCTGGGCTCTGGCGCTGGTAACGATGCTTTTGTTGCCAGCGCAGCAGTTGGCGAGACGGGCAAGGTTATTGGCATTGATTTTTCGGAAAAGATGCTTTCCAAAGCAAAAGCCAATGCTGCAAAGCTCCACTACACCAATGTTGAATTCAGACTGGGCGACATTGAAGACATGCCTCTGCGCGACAATCTGGCGGATGTGATGGTAAGCAATTGCGTATTGAATCTGGTACCGAACAAACAAAATGTATTTGCTGAAATATACCGGGTCCTCAAGCCCGGCGGACATTTCTCAATAGCTGACATTGTGCTCAACGGCGATTTACCAAATGGTTTGCAAGCTTCCGCCGCCATGTATGTCGGTTGCGTATCCGGTGCCATCCAAAAGATAGACTATCTGCAGGCTATTGAAAAAGCAGGGTTCAAAAATATCCTCATCCAAAAAGAACGAAAAATAACCTTGCCGGATGAAGTTTTGAGGGCGCACCTTTCCCAGGAGGATGTCAATAATTTTAACAATGAAATGGGGGGCATCTACAGCATTACCGTGTTTGCCGAAAAATAATCACCCTACCTCTCATCGCATGAGAATCCAATTCCTTGAGTTGGGTACCGCGAAAAGATAGGAAAGATGAACGACGTTTGGCGAGATACGGTTTTACTGGAACGCCGGAGCAAAACAGTAGGGGTGTGAATACAGGCAAGAAGAATATATTATTTGTGTGTGTGGAGAATTCCAACCGAAGTCAGATGGCACAGGCATTTGCCCGGATGCATGGTGGTGAAGGAATTAACGCCTTCAGTGCCGGGTCCCGGCCATCGGGAAAAATCAATCCCAAAGCTGTTGCAGCGATGAGTGACCTTGGGTACGATCTTACAACACATCATTCGAAATCACTGCAGGAAATTCCAGATGAGGATTATGAATATGCTATCACGATGGGTTGCGGAGATGAATGCCCGTTTGTCCATGCCAGAAACCGCGAAGACTGGGATATTCCCGACCCGCGGGAAATGAACAAAGAAGAATTTAAGAAAGTAAGAGATTTGATCGAACTGAAAGTAGTATCGTTATTGGAGAAAATTCAATAACACATTTTTTGTTTTCTCTTTGTCAATCTACCACGCTTCCTGTTTACCAATCCCTTTCGGAATAGAGCAATCTCTTAGCGTACTTTGCGCACATTCCTTTGCGTTCTTTGCGAGAAGATTTTTATGACCGCAGAGAACGCGGTGTTCGCGGAGGTTCGCTGAGAAAATCTCGCGTGGTAACCCTGTCAAAGATCAGAAATTCGGCGAAAGCAGATACTTTGCATAAAAATCATCGATCACCTTCACCGCATCCTCCGGCTTATCGACCAAATTGAAAAGCTCCAGGTCCTCCTCGTGAATCATTTTTTCCATCACCAGCACTTTTTTGACCCATTCTATCCAACCACCCCAAAATTTCTTGCCTACCAACACGATGGGAAAGCGGCCGATCTTTTTTGTTTGAATCAGGGTCAGCGCTTCCGTCAACTCATCCATCGTGCCAA
>JBGPGZ010000270.1:0-6048 GCA_041484175.1 Cyclobacteriaceae bacterium
ACCTGCTCCCATGTCCAAGTCATAATTTACCCCTGATTACGTGATTACTTTGCGGGTTCGGAGATCCGCCAAAACAATATCCATCAAGGCAGAATTGACGGCATTGTCGGCGACCAAAGCGGCCACCGTGTCAGCCAATTTCTCCATGTTGCCGGTTGAAAAGACGGCGCCCGCTTCATCATAATTCTTTCTCAAATCCTCCGCGGCGAGGATAGACTCGTAAAGCAGTTGACCCACATTTCCAATTTTGATTCTTGCGTCTTTTTGCGGAGTGGGTTTGGGGGCCAACGCAATGATCCCTGTTTCAGCCCGGGTGAACGCGACATACAACAAATTCAAATTATCAAGGTATGACTTCGTAAACTCCCTGTGATAATCCTCCGCAAAAAGGGATTTCTCCAATTTGCTGGTATACCGTACAGCCAGGGTCCCCAATTCGTCAAAGGGCTTCTCGTCTGTTTTGCACCAGATTAACGGGGGCACCTCATGGCTCATCGCCCAACTGCAAAAAGGGACAATTACATAATTGAACTCAAGGCCCTTCGCTCCATGGATAGTGTATATACGGACCGCTGGTGTGCCGGCCGCTACCTGAATTGATTTCTTCTTCTTTATTTCTTCCCACCATTCAAGAAAAGAGGCAATGTCATTTTTTTCCTGGTCGACAAACTCCAACACCAAATCCTGGAACGATTGTATATAGGCAAATTCTCTTTTGTCTTCCCCAAGCCGGAATAGCCGGACAATCGTTTCCGTCAATTCAACCAGGGAAAGTTTAACAAGCCAGTGTGCCTGGGCAATGAATTCTTCTGGAAGCAGTCCGCGTAAATTTCCATTTCTTGCTTGTGCAAACCGCGATTCCACTTCGTCCGGAGGGGATGAACCAGATCGACTGAAATACTCGTAGACCAATTCGCCCCGCGCGATGGCGTCCGCCGGATTATTGAGGAACTTCAGTGAGCTTACGAGCACAAGTACCGCCGAAGCAGCATCCAGCCGGAGCGATTCGTTGGACACGACGTCATACCGAAACGCTTCTTTTGCCTGGGGTGAATTCTTGTATTGCAAGAGAGATGTCGCAATACGCTGTCCTTCCTCATTCTTTCTGACAAGGATGGCAATTTCGTGAAGCGGTATCCCCTGAGATTGAAGCTGCTCCAGCAATATCGGGATTTGCCGCAAGGCAAGCTCTTCCCCGTTGTCATCATCCCTTCCCGACCATTTTTCCAAAAACTGAATTCGGACAAAGCCTTTGCCCTTATACTTGACAGGCTCCTGTTGAATATCCGCAAAGGCTTCTCCTGGCAAAGGTTGTTGGGTTACCTGACTGACAAGCCGGGCGGCGACTGAAAACAGTGAATTATTAAAATGAACCAGGTTCTCAGCGCTACGCCAGTTCTGTTTCAGCGTGTACCTTTCAGTTCGCTCAATCCCCACTTCTTCTTCAATCTGCTCCTGCAGTAACCCGAGGTCGCCCCCGCGCCACCGATAAACTGATTGCTTTACATCGCCCACGACAAGGCACCTGTTATTCTGGTCAAGCGCATCGCGAAGCAAGGGCCGGAAATTCTTCCATTGCAACTCGGACGTGTCCTGGAATTCATCGATCAAATAATGGCGATAAAATGACCCGATTTTTTCATAGACAAAGGGCGTATCGCTGTTGTTAATGACCCCATTCAGAAAATGAGAAGCGTCGGAGAGCAGCATCAGGTTATTTTCGGCCTTGTAGTCCTTGAGTTTTCGGGAGATATCGGACAAAAGGCCGTAGGAGTAAAAATTCTGTTCCACCAGGTCAGCGGTATTGTATTTGACAAAATTCAGTTGATCAAACTCAATCATTTCCCGGAGCAATGGAATTAACTGCCGATCGGCCAATTGCTTCAGGTCCGCATAGCGTTGGCTCTTTTTGGACGCCCAAGCGCCGGCATCCGCTGCCGATTCCAGGATTCTGGGCTTTGCTTCTACATATTCTCCATTGGCAAACTCCCTGAAATATTTGAAAGCAGTGCCTGCATCTTTATAATTAAAATTGTCGACTGTTATTCTGTGTGATGCCAGCAGATCCATTGCACTCTTCGCGGGACCTTTCATGGAGGTCATGAATTCCTCTTTTACTTGTTTGAGGGTGCTCAAGAATTCCTCAAAAGAGATCTTTTCCTTCACGCGCTGAATTTCTTCCCCAATTGGTTTGTAGCTGTCTTTGAAGATTTCCTTCGAAAATCCCTTTAATGCCTCCGTGATGTTCCAGCTTTCTCCTTCTGTTAGGCGCTCGCTCGAAAACTGAATCACCCAATTGGTCAACTGAGGGTTTGTTTCACCCAGTTCATCCATCAGCGTTGCAATGACCTCGCCCAGGACGAGTTCATTCTCTACCTCCAGGCGGAAATTCCCCAACAAACCCGATTCGCGCGTAAAGGAACGAATCACGCGTTGAAAGAAGGCATCGATCGTGCTGATTGAGAATTGTGAATAGTGATGGAGGATATGCGTGAGCGCGTCTTTGCTCCTTTCTTGCAATGTTTGGCGATCCCATGTTAACATGGTTTGTAGCTCATGGCTTAACTCCTCACTTTCCCCTTTGATAGAATCGCCCAGGTAACTAATGATCCGGTCTTTCATTTCCTGGGCCGCCTTATTGGCGAACGTTACAGCCAGGATATATTTGAAATACTCAGGATGCCGGAGGGCAAGAAGAATGTATTCTCTTGCAAGGGTGCGGGTCTTCCCCGAGCCTGCCGAAGAGCGATAGATGTGAAAAGGTTTATCCAGGATTTGAGTTTTTAGAAGGACGCTCTAAAGTTCAGTAAATTGATTGCAAAATACAGCATTAAACTTCTTCTTCATGAATCCAGCCAGGAAGGGGAATCCCTGAGTAACAAAAAACAACTATCTTTAAAGTCATACTTCTCATTATGAAGCGGCTGACTAAGCTCTGGGATTCCTTCTTATACTCGTTTCCTGTGCAATTGCTGTTTAATAACTTTAGACGCAATCAGGTTCTGCTCCTTTGCTGGATCATTCTGTTTGCAATGATCACGGGTAACTTCGGCAAGTATTTGGGCATCCCCTACCTGTTTCTTGACCCAGAGTATCTAAACAAGGTTAATTTCACGAGTTTCTTTATCATGGGTGTGCTCACCTCCGGGTTTACGGCCGCCTTTAACATCACCTGCTATATCGCCGATGGGCACCGGTTTTCATTCATTGGTGCCTTGTCACGGCCATTTAGCAAGTTCTGTCTCAATAATGGGATCCTTCCGCTGGCCTTCCTGCTTCTCTATATCTACCAGATTGTGCGTTTTCAGGTTAACAATGAATTCAGCTCTGGCGGGCAGGTGGTTTGGGATCTTCTTGGATTGTTGGGCGGCTATGTCATCATGACGTTGATTCTTTCTGTCTATTTTTTACTAACGCAAAAGGACATATTCAAGTATATGGTATGCCGCCTTGATGAAAAGCTGAAACAAAATGTCCGCGTTACGCGCGCCAGCGCAATGAAGAAGCTCGATATCGCCCGCAAGAAGCAGGTGCACGTAGATAATTATCTGGATTACAATCTTCGCTTTAAAAAGGTCCATGACGAAGAGCGGGAGTTTTATGATCGCGGTTCGATCGTCCAGGTATTTGATCAAAATCATTTCAACCTGGTGATCATCGAACTACTCATTTTTGCTTCCGTGCTGGTCCTTGGCATTCTAAAAGATTACCCGGTATTTCAACCGCCGGCAGCTTCTAGTTTCATGATTTTCCTCACCATTTTCGTGATGCTATCGGGGGCATTTTCGTATTGGTTTGGCGGCTGGTCGATTACCACCGGCCTTGTTATATTTCTCATATTGAATTACCTGGTAGGCGAAGGCAGCTTCACCAAAAGATATGAGGCATTTGGACTGAACTACCATGCTACCCCAGCGCCCTACACCATCGAGCGGCTCCAGGAGCTCAACAGTGGCGCAAGCATCGAACGTGACCGGCAGCAAACACTTCAGGCGCTGACCCATTGGCGTGAAAAATTTCCTGAAAAAGGTAAAAAGCCAAAGATGGTCTTCTTGTGTGTGAGTGGAGGCGGCAAACGCGCGGCGCTATGGACGCTCACCGCTTTGCAAACGGGTGACAGTCTATCGCAGGGAAAGTTAATGAATAACACGATGCTGATCACGGGTGCGTCCGGAGGCCTGATTGGCGCAAGTTATTTCCGGGAAGTAAAACTGCAGGAGAAATTAGGCAATCCGACGCATCCCTATTCCAGCAAGCACCAGCGGAATATTGCCACCGATAATTTGAACCCGCTCATTTTCAGTTTGCTGGCGAATGATTTGTTTGTGGGTTTCAATAAGTTTGATTATGCCGGTCAGCAATATGTGCGTGACCGGGCTTTTACATTCGAAGAACAACTCAATATCGACACGGAGGGCTTGATGGATAAATCGATTGCCGATTACAAAAAATATGAATTGGAATCAGTTATCCCTATGATCATCTTCGCCCCCACCGTGATCAATGACGGCAGGAAGCTCTACATTTCACCGCTACCGGTCTCCTACATGAACTCCGAGATATTGAGCCTTCCCGAATATAAGGAACCTAAACTCAGTGGCGTAGACTTTCAAAGTTTGTTTGCACTTCAGGGTGGCGAGAAACTGAGATTTTTATCGGCCTTGCGGATGAACGCAACCTTTCCGTATATCACGCCAAACACCACCTTACCGACAAAGCCGCCGGTGCAAATTATGGATGCGGGTATTTCCGACAATTTCGGGTTATCCGATGCCGTGCGCTTTTTACATGCCTTCCGGACATGGATCGCCGAAAACACTTCGGGCATCGTCTTTGTTTCCATTCGCGATTCACCCAAGCTGATCCCCATCGTGGAGAAGAGCGGTCAAACTATTATCGACGATCTCACCCAACCCATCGCCAGCGTGTATAATAATTTTGAAAACTTTCAGGATATCACCAACGACAATTTAATCGGTTACGCCAAATCGTGGTTCAATGGCCCCATCGACCGCGTGGATATTCAATACCTTCCCACCAGCTTCGTGCCGATCCTGCAAAACATGGATAGTATTCGTCAGCACAGTGCACGCGCTTCCTTAAGCTGGCGATTGACTTCCCGCGAAAAACACGGTATTATAGACAACATCAATACGCCTCAAAACAAAAAGCAACTCGAAAAACTGATCCAGCTATTGGAATAGAATTTTCCAAAGGACTCCATCAGAGAATTGGTTTTATTTAGTCACCCCTTTATGGTCAATGTCACCCTGCTATGGTTTCTTGCGGGGTCTACTTTGAACTAAACCCCGGTCCCTTCAGGATTTGTCCGCTGCGAACTCCGGTATGCCTCCCTTCATCGACTACTAACTGGCCATTCACGATTACATAGTGGAATCCCCTCGCATAGGTGTGCGGCTTTTCAAAGGAGGCCGCATCCGCTACCGTATGCTCGTCGAAAACAACAATGTCGGCCATCATTCCTTCGTGCAGCAGTCCACGGTCGTGGAGCTGGAATTTCTGGGCCGGCAGCGATGTCATCCTCCGGACCGCTTCTTCCAGCCAGATCACCTTGAGCTCGCGAACGTACTTTCCCAATACCCTTGCATTGGTGCCGTAGGCCCTTGGATGCGGAACACCCTCTCCAAAAGGAATCATCGATGCGTCTGAGGCGATCATGTTAAATGGATACTGCAATATATGCTGCAGGTCTACTTCATCCATGATAAAAAAGACCATGGATGCGCTGCCGTGCTCAACCATATCGAGGATTGTCTCTGCTTCATTGAGGGCGCTCGCAGCCCTTGATTTCTGAACATTGATTTGCGAAATGTCTTTTCCATTAAGTGTAGAATCTGCTGGATAGTTTGCCACTTTCGCGTAGCTGAAATTCTTCAATTTTCTTTCCTTCAACGAGGAAATCATTTCTGCTTTTATCTTTTCATGGATTATTTTATCCTTTAGCCGAAACAGTAAAGAGTCATTTCCCCCGGAGAAGGCCCACGTAGGTAAGGCCGTATTCAAGGTCGTGCTGCTGGCCACATAAGG